>DASVVI010000567.1:0-4042 GCA_036386635.1 Longimicrobium sp. | reverse complement strand
CTGCGGGGGCGCAGAGCGGGGGAGGGGGAGAACTGCCGTGAGCTTCGCACAGATCCCGTAGGGGCGCGATTTATCGCGCCCACCCTCCGCCTTGCTCGACCCTCGCGTCTTCGCATCGATCCCGTAGGGGCAGACCTGCGTGCCTGCCCTCCCTTTCCTCCTTCCGATGTCCGCTCGTCACGCCCGTCCGCGCCCCACTCACCGCACCGGCACCCGCACAGCGACCCCATCCCCCGTCAGCACCACCGTCGCGCCATCCGCATGCGGATGCCGGCGGTGCAGCGCGCGGAGGGCGGCGCGGCTCACGACGACACTCGCCATCGCGCCGCCGACGACGTCGCTCGTCCAGTGCTTGTCGTCGTAGATGCGCGACCAGCCCACCAGCGTCGCGCCGCCGTACGTCAGAAGGGTTACCCAGGGGCGGTCGGCCTCTTCCGAGATGGAGGCCGCGAGGGAGAAGGCGACGACGGCGTGGCCGGAGGGGAACGACTGCCAGCGGTTGTCCGCGTTGAAGGGGCGGAACTGGAGCGGGTCGTCCGTGGCGGAGGGGCGCTCGCGGCCGACGACGTACTTCAGCGTCCCGTTCACCGCGCCGGCCGCGAGGAGCGCCCCCACGATGTGCGCGGCGGAGGAGGAAATCTCCGGCTCGTCGGCCAGGCGGCCACCGGCGTAGGCGCCGCCGAGGGCGACGAGGGCATAGGCGGGGCGCCCGCCGTAGTTGAGGCCGCGCGTCGCCCAGTCCAGCCGCGTGCCGCCGCCGGCCGGGATAGCGCGGTCTACCGGGCGGTCCAGGAGCGCCGCGCCGATCAGGACCACGCCAGCGATGAACGGCTCCGCGCGGCGCTGTGCGGCGGCCGGCGCGGGGACGGCGGCGCAGAGGGCCAGGAAGACGAGGAGAAGGCGGCGCATGATCGCGAGGCGTCGGGAAGGTGAGGGCGCGGCAAGGTAGAGGACCGAACGGGCGCGGGCAACGCGGCGTTTGCACAGGCGAACGCGGGCGGCCACATTGCGCGAAACCGCGCCCCCCGCGCGGACGTACCCCCGCCGGACGGCCGGGCCTCCCCGGCACGGAAATCGCGCCCCTCAAGCGGGCGGCACAACCGGAAAAGGGCATCATCATGCACGAGGGCCTTCGACAGCGTCTGGTCCGCCAGATCGAGGCGCTACCCGACGAGCAGGTCTACCAGGTGCTCGACTACATCGAGTTCCTGGCGTCCAAGTACAACCGCGCCCCGCAGCGCGAGCCCAACTCCGTCCAGCGCTTCACCGAGCGGCTGGAGGACCGGATGCGGCTGCAGGGGCTGGCGTACGGCACCATCAAGGGCGCGCTGGGGATCATGGGCACCGCGGGGAAGGTGGTGTCCGGGATCTCGGACGCCAGCCGCACGGTGATCCGCGAAGTGGAACAGGTCGTGCTTGGGCCGGAGACGCCGCGCGACGCCGGTCAGAACGGGGCCGCGCAGTCCCAGATCCCGCCGCGCACGAACCGCGACGAGGACGGAACGAAGGCGGGGTGAGGGCTCGCCCCGGCGAACTCCATCAACCACGAGAGACATGGCCGACCGCAACGACAGCTCGCGCCGCCGCTTCAGCAGCGATGACGACGACATGGGATCCGCGGGCGATGCGCCGCGCCGCCGCAGCGTGCTGGACGACGACGACGACCTGGTGGGCCCGCGCACCGTCGCCCCGCGCCCGCGCCGCGGAGGGAAGGGCGGGGGAGCCCCGGACCGCGGCGAGATGATGATGTCGCTGCTGCGCGACCTCCCCAACTTCGGGCGGCTGGTGGTGCGGCTGGCGCGCGACCCCCGCGTCTCCATGCTGGACAAGGGGCTGGTGGTGGCCGCACTCGCCTACGCCGCCGTCCCCGCGGACGCCATCCCGGACGTCATCCCCTTCCTGGGCGAGCTGGACGACGTGGTGGTGGTGGGCGTCGCCCTGGCGCGGCTGGTGAACAACGCCGGCATCGAGCTCATGCTGGAGCACTGGGAGGGCGACCAGGGCACGCTGGAGGCCGCGCTCGACGTGGTGGAGCGCAGCAGCAACCTCCTTCCCGCGCCGCTGAAGGGAATTCTCCTGGGGAGCCACTAGGCCGGGTGCGGGACGGGCGAGAGGGGGGCCGCGGGGCGTTGACAGCCCGGCGGCCCTCTCCGTATCTTTCACTATGGAACACCTGAACCGCGCGCAACCGAACCGACTGCCCGCCGTCCTCTCCGTCCCGCGGAGTGGGGACCGGCGGGCTCGCTGCATTGTGGAGGCCCGATGAACCGACCCGCCACGTCCGCCACCCGCTTCGCGGGCGAGGGGCTGACCTTCGACGACGTCCTCCTCGTCCCCCGCCGCTCGGAGGTGCACCCGAGCACGACGGACGTGGGGACGATGCTGACCCGCACCATCTCGCTCACCATCCCGCTCGTTTCGGCGGCGATGGACACCGTCACCGAGAGCCGCATGGCGATCGCGATGGCGCGGCAGGGCGGGATGGGGATCATCCACAAGAACATGACCGTCGATCGCCAGGCCGAGGAGGTCGACCGGGTGAAGCGCTCCGAGAGCGGGATGATCGCCTCGCCCATCACGGTGCCCCCGGGCGCGCCGCTGCGCGAGGCGGTGCAGCTGATGGAGCGCTTCTCGGTGAGCGGCGTGCCGGTGGTGGAGGAGGGCGGGCTGCTGGTGGGCATCCTCACCAACCGCGACCTACAGTTCGAGACGGACATGGACCGCACGGTGGGCGAGGCGATGACCCGCGAGGGCCTCGTCACCGCCCCCGTGGGCACGTCGCTGGAGGAGGCGGTGCGCATTCTCCACCGCCACCGCATCGAGAAGCTGCCGGTGGTGGACGAGGCCGGGATTCTGCGCGGGCTGATCACCGTCAAGGACGTGCGCAAGCGCGCGCAGTTCCCCAACGCGTGCAAGGACGAGCGAGGCCGCCTGCGCGTGGGCGCCGCGATCGGCGCGCATCCGCAAAAGGACCTGGAGCGTGCGCGCGCCCTGATCGACGCCGGGGTGGACGTGCTGGTGGTGGACACCGCGCATGGTCACTCGGTCGGCGTGCTGGACGCCGTGTCGCGGGTACGCGAGCACTTCCCGGACGTGCAGATCATCGCCGGGAACGTGGCGACGCGCGAAGGGGCGGCGGCGCTGGTGGAGCGCGGCGTGGACGCGGTGAAGGTGGGGGTTGGCCCCGGCTCCATCTGCACCACGCGCGTGGTGACGGGCGTGGGCGTGCCGCAGCTCACCGCCGTGCTGGATGCCGTGGAGGGCGCCGCGGGCCAGGTGCCCGTGATCGCGGATGGCGGGATCAAGTACTCGGGCGACATGGTGAAGGCGCTGGCCGCGGGTGCCCACACGGTGATGATGGGCTCCATGCTCGCCGGCACCGACGAGAGCCCGGGCGAGTCGTTCCTCCTGGAGGGCCGCCGCTTCAAGACGCTGCGCGGAATGGGGAGCCTGGGCGCGATGCAGGAGGGCTCGGCAGACCGCTACTTCCAGGAGCACGGCGACGCACGCAAGTTCGTCCCCGAAGGGATCGAGGGGCGCGTGGAGTACAAGGGCGCCGTCGCGGACACCATCTACCAGCTCATCGGCGGCCTGCGCTCCGGCATGGGCTACCTGGGCTGTGGCACCCTGGATGCGCTGCGCACCGAGCCCCAGTTCATGCGCATCACCGGCGGCGGTCTCCGTGAATCGCACCCGCACGACGTGACGATTACGCGTGAAGCGCCGAATTACCATTCGTGAAGTGCGTGAGTGCGTGAGTGCGTGAGTGCGCTTTTTGTCATCCTGAGGGAGCCGCATCGCAGAGGTCGGCGGTGCACTCCACTCTCCTGCGGCGACCGAAGGATCTAGCTGGCGAGGCACGAGGACGGCGGGTAACGACGCGAGCCCCTCGTCACGCGCAGTAGATCCTTCGCTTCGCGCCAGAGGCCGGAGACGAGGCAAGGACGGAGAAGCGCTTCGCTCAGGATGACAAATGAAGGGCTACACGCACTAACGCACTAACGCACTAACGCACTAACGCACTAACGCACTAACGCACTAA
>DASVVI010000566.1:0-2382 GCA_036386635.1 Longimicrobium sp. | reverse complement strand
ACAAAATGAGCGTGGAGTGCGTGAGCGCCACACCAACGCACTCACGCACTCCCGCACTTCCCCTACCGCCGCGTCGTCAGCGACACCCGCACCGAGCGCGAGGCGCCGGGCATGATGTTGTTGTTGCCGTGCGAGGTGGCGTAGTAGCGCTCGTCCAGGACGTTCTCCACGTTGAGCTGCGCGCTGGCGCGGGCCCCGAGGCGCAGGAAGAACGCGGCGTCGGCGCGGGTGAAGCCGGGGAGCGTCACGGTGTTGTCGATGGCCGCGAACATGTCGGACTGGCGCACCACGCCGACGCCGAAGCCCAGCGCGGGAATGAGCTGAACCCGGTTCCATAGGGCGAAGGTGCGGTGCGGCACCAGCGCCACCCGCTGGCCCGCCTTGGCCGCGCTGGTGGTGCTCGTGATCTCCGCGTTCTGCGACGCGAAGCCGGCCACCACCTGCCACGACGAGGTCACGTCGCCGGAGGCGCCCAGCTCCCAGCCCGTGGTGCGCTGGCTGCCCGTCTGCACCGTCTTCTTGGGGTCGACGGGGTCCGGGGCCGAGGTGTTGTCGCGGTCCAGGCGGTAGATGGCGCCGGTCAGCGCGAAGCTCGGGCGCACGTCCCACTTGGCGCCCACCTCGCGGTTGGTGAACTGCTCCGGCTCCAGCGTCTCCGTCGTCGCGTTCAGCGAGCTGAACTGGTCGCCCGAGCTGGGCAGGTACGACACGCTGTAGCTGCCGTAGACCGACACCGGCTGCACCGGCTTCAGCACCAGCCCCGCGCGCGGCGACACCAGGTCGTCGCGGCGGTCGAGCACCTCGCCGTTGCGGTGGTTGACGAAATCGATGTCGAAGCGCTCGACGCGCACCCCGCCGACGAGCTGCAGGAATCGCGTGAGCTCCACCTGGTCCTGCACGTACACCCCCGCCACCGACGTGCGCGCGCGGTTGTCCGCGTCCGTGGCGCTCTGGCGGAAGGTGATGGGCGTGGCGACCGTCGGCTCGCCGATGGGGGCGGAGAAGGAGGTCGCGTTGTCGTTGTAGTAGCCCGTCTCGCGGTAGTTCTCCGTCCGCTGCCGCCCGATCTCGACGCCCGCCAGCAGCGTGTGGCGCACGGGGCCGGTGGCGGCTTCCACGATGACGTCCGTCTGGTTGAACAGGTTGGCGCGGTCCATTCCGTTATTGTACGCGGAGAGCGCCACCTGCGTCCCGGCCGCGTTCACCGCGCCGGGGTAGCTGTTCTGGTAGAACTTGTCGTAGGTGGCGTAGCGCGTCCGGTTGCGCAGCGTGATCCCGCCCTGCGTGCGATGCTCCAGCACGCCGCCCAGCGAGTGCACCCGCACCCGCGCGTAGCTGGAGTCGGGATTGCCGAAGAAGGTGGTGATGTCCCCATCCGACGGGCGGCCGTTGAACGACGGCAAGCCGCGGTCCACCGAGCGATGGTCGCTGAAGAGCTCGTAACCCGCCCGGAACGTGGTGCGCGTGCCGAGCGCGAGCGCCAGCGTCGGGTTGATGCCGTAGCGCTCCAGCGAGGCCCGGTCGCGGAAGCCGCCCGAGTTCTCGTACATCCCGTTGAAGCGCAGCGCCAGCGCGCTTCCCAGCCCCTGCCCCACGTCCACCATCCCGCGGCGGTGGTCGAAGGAGCCGCCCTCCACCGTCACCACGCGCGTGGGCGTCCACTGCGCCTCCTTGCTGACGCGGTTGAGCACGCCCCCGCCGCCGCCGCGCCCAAAGATCATCGCGTTGGAGCCCTTGAGCGCCTCCACCCGCTCCACGTTGTACAGGTCGCGGAAGTACTGCGCGTCGTCGCGCACGCCGTCCACGAAGAAGTCGGCGGTAGAGCTGTTGCCGCGGATGGTGGGGGCGTCGCGGTGCCCCTCCCCCTGCCCCATCGTGATCCCGGGAAGGTAGCGCGCCACGTCGCTCATCCCCTGCATCGCCTGGTCGGCGATCAGCTCGCGCGTCACCAGGCTCACCGACTGCGGCACGTCGCGCAGCGGCGTCTCCGTCTTCGTGGCGCTGCTGGTGCGCGCCGCCGCATACCCGCGGTTCCGCGTCCCGACGACGGTCAGCGGGGTCAGCGTGTACGCCGCCGTTCCGCCGCGCGTGACCTGCGCCGTCCCGTTCTCCGCGATGAAGCCCCTCAGCCCGGTCCCCTCCACCAGCCACCCGAGCGCCTCTTCAGCCGTGTACGCGCCGGCGAGGGCACGCGACCGCACCCCCGCCGCCGCGTCCAAAGATCATCGCGTTGGAGCCTTTGAGCGCCTCCACCCGCTCCACGTTGTACAGGTCGCGGAAGTACTGTGCGTCGTCGCGCACGCCGTCCACGAAGAAGTCGGCCGTGGAGCTGTTGCCGCGTATGGTGGGGGCGTCGCGGTGCCCCTCCCCCTGCCCCATCGT
>DASVVI010000565.1:0-3105 GCA_036386635.1 Longimicrobium sp. | reverse complement strand
GCGCGGTGGAGCCGTCGGGAAAGACGATGCGCGCCCGGCCGCCCGGTGCGCCGCGGAAGCGCACCGTCACCCGCTCTCCGCGCTGCACCGTCATCGCCGCGCGCGGGGCGAGGGCCGCGATGCCGGACGTCGTCTCGCCCGCGCCCTCGGGCGGACGGATGCGGCGGACGGCGGTGGCGTGCTCCGCACCGGCATTCGCGGCCACGCGGTACACGCCGTCGCGCGGCACGGGGACGAAGGCGAGGAAGGCACCGTTCGGCGCCACCTCCACCGCGGCGCCGTTGATGGTCAGCCGCGCCTCCCCCGTCCCCACGCTGCCGAACACGAAGTTGCTGTCGCTCGCCGTCAGCCGCGCGTCCTCTGCGGGGTAGACGACGTCGATGCGCAGCGGCCCGCGCACGGCGGGAATCGGCGGCAGGGTGCCACTCAGCGGATCGGCGGAGGCCATGCGCGTCCCCTCCGGAGCGGGACCCGTGCCCGGGCTGGCCGGCGTGCAGGCGGCGAGCGCCAGAGCCGCGGCCAGGGGCGTGTAGATACGGCGGGACATCTCGAATCTCATAGGAGTCACGGGCGCTGCACGGAGGCGATGTCCTCCGTCTCGCCACGCCCCATGCCGGGCCCGTCCACCTCCGCTCCACGCGGGCCCTGCTGGGCGGCGCCGCGCGGCTCGTCCCAGTTCCATGGCGCAAAGAACGGGAGGAGCAGGATGCCGGGGACGGCCGCGGCGATGGTCAGCAGGAAGAAGGTGGGCCACCCCGTGGATTCCGCGATGGCACCCGAAGGCGCGGCAAGCTGGTCGCGTCCGAAAGCGTAGAAGCTGGAGAGCAGGGCGTACTGCGTGGCCGAGAAGCGGGGAGAGCTGAGCGCCATCATGAACGCCACCAGCGCGGCGGTCCCCATCCCCTGAAAGAAGTTCTCCAGCACCACGGCCGTCACCAGCAGGGAGTAGCTCCCCTGGTGCAGGGCAAGGAAGTAGTACGCGATGTTCACCCCGGACTGGAGGATGCCGAAGATCATCAGCGAGCGGTTCAGCCCGATCCTGGCGAGCCCCGCCCCTCCCGCCAGCACGCCCGCGATGGTGGCGACCAGCCCCAGTCCCCCCTGCACGGCCCCGATGTCGGTTTGCGAGAAGCCGGCCTGGAGGAGGAAGGGCGTCGCCATCAGGTTGAGCATCGCGTCGCCCAGCTTGTACAGGACGATGAACCCCAGGATCAGAAGCCCGAGCCCCACCCCCGAGCGCCCAAAGAACTCCCGGAACGGGAGGATGACGGCGTCGGCGAGCGAAGCGGGCGGGCGCTGCGCGTACTTCGGCTCGGGCGCCCACAGGGTCGCGGCCACTCCGATCAGCATCACGCCCGCGATGATCAGGTAGATGCGGCCCCAGGGCATGTGGTCGGCCAGGATGAAGGCCACCGAGCCCGTCACCAGCAGCGCGATCCGATAGCCGAGCACGCCCAGCGACGCGCCGGGCCCGCGCTCGCGCTCGGTCAGGACGTCGATCTTGTAGGCGTCGAAGGCGATGTCCTGCGTGGCGCTGAAGAAGGCGATCAGCACCGCGGTCATCGCCAGGAAGCGGAGGGAGCTCTGGGGGTTCTGGAGCCCCATCAGCGCGATCGCGAGCACCAGCCCGACCTGCGTGACGATCAGCCATCCGCGCCGCCGCCCCAGGAAAGGCGGCGCGTAGCGGTCGATCAGCGGCGACCAGACGAACTTGAAGGTGTACGGCAGCCCCACGAGTGCGAACGCGCCGATGGTGGTGAGATCCACCTTTTCGAGCGTCATCCACGCCTGCATGGTCTTGCTGGTGAGGTACAGCGGGAGTCCGGACGCGAACCCCAAAAAGAGGATCGCGGCCATCTTCGGCTGCCCAAAGAGGCGCAGCAGTGAGGGAGAACGGGTTGCGTCGTTCACACGGCGTCCTCGTTCAGAGCGTGGGACTGCGTTTCGGCGCGTGGCTTTTCGTGCGGGCGAGCAAGAAGGGGACCGGACGGAGGGGGCCCCCTCCCCCGCTCGTTCCCCCTGGGTCGGGGCACGCGGGCTCCCCCTCTCCCCCGCAAGCGGGGGAAAGGGTGCACTCCGCCCGCGCCCGGCATCTGTTCGTAGGGGCGCGATTCATCGCGCCCGTGCCCGCCACCACCCCGCCACCCGCCTGTAAACCCCATCCTCGTAGGGGCGGCCCCGCGTGGCCGCCCGTGCCCGCCCCTACACCGTCTCCCTCCCACCGGCACCGAACTCCGTAGGGGCCGACCTGCGTGTCTGCCCTCCCCCGCCCTGCCGCGTCGCCCGCCTACCGGTCCATTCCCGCGTGCAGCCCCGCCAGCCCGCCGCTGCGCCCCGTCAGCCACGCGACCGCCGCCTGCTGCATCATCCCCTCGCCGCCCCACGCGGCCAGCAGGTTGCGCGCGGTGGGGAGCTCCTCGGCCAGGCGCGGGAGGCTGAAGAGGATGACGGTCGCATCCGGATGCGCCTCCATCAGCTCGCGAACGCGCTCCTGGGCGGCCTGCGAGATCCCGGGCCGCCCCTTCCACGCGCGGATGTCGGAGTACACCACCACCAGCGGCTCGCCATCGTCCGAAAGCTCCACCCCCGCCTCGCGCAGCGAAGCTGGGAAGGCGACGCGCGGGTACGGGGGCCACGGGCCGCCCAGGTCGTCCTCCACCTCGATCAGCCGCACGGGTCCGCCGCCCAGCTTGGGCGTGCCGCGGATGACGCGCAGCGAGCGCACGGCGGTCTCCAGCGACCAGCGCCGGTCCTCGTCCGCCCCCACGTCGCCCATCGGGCCGCCGGCCACCCGTTCCGCGGCTCGCGCGATGCGGGCGAGCGCATCCTCCACCCGCTCGCGCGGAAGGCGCCCGTCCTCCACGGCGGCCTCCACGCCCTGCACCACCGCGTCCAGGTCATCCGGATAGAGGAGAACGTCGCAGCCGGCGGCGACCGCCATGATGGCGCCCTCCACCTCGGTGGTCCCCGCCGTCAGCCCTTCCATGATGATGGCGTCCGTCACCACCAGCCCGTCGAAGCCCATCTCCTCGCGCAGCAGCGTGGTGAGGATAGGGCGCGACAGGGTGGCCGGGGCGTTGGTGGGGTCGAGCGCGGGGTAGCAGA
>DASVVI010000564.1:0-7371 GCA_036386635.1 Longimicrobium sp. | reverse complement strand
CCACCCGCCTCCCATCGCGCCACGCCGCGAACAGCGCCCACTTCGACAGGTCGAAGTTCTTCGCCCACCCCGCCGGCCCCTCCCCCGGGATCGCGTCGTGATCCTTGACGTACGGCGCCTCGACCGGCCTCTCCGTCATCTCGACCCCCCCGCCCGCCTCCACCACCTCTAACACCGAGCGGACCTCGAACGCGATCGGCACCGTCGCGTACTCTTCCAGCGCGCTGACCGGCTCCTCACGAATTTCCAGGTTCGCCATCGTGATTCAGGGGATGAAGACGAGGTGGGGCTATTCGTCTTCCACCCGCAGGTGCGTGACCTTCACTGGCACGCGCTCCGCCAGCGCATCGGCGACGAGGCTGCGGTGGCAGTGGGTGGGGTCGGCTTCGAGGCAGAGGAGGCAGACGCGGCGGCCGGAGGTCACGAGCGAAGCCAGCGTGTCGAGGTCGCCCTGGGCGGCGGGGGTGGCGAGGTGCTCCGCGAAGACGGTGCGCATCTCGTCGTGTCGCCCAGCGCGGGCGGCGGCGCGCCCTTCGGCCGGCGTGCCGAGGCCGCGTAGGTGGAGGTACTCGATGCCGGCGCCCGAGAGGTTCGCGGCGAGCGCGGTCTTGGCGAACCCCGGCCGCCGCGAGCTGGCCAGGGCGCGCACATCCACGACGAGCTCCACCTCCGCATCCCGCAGCGTCGCCAGGAACCGCTTGACCGTCGCGTCTTCGTAGCCGATGGTGGCGACCGGCGTCATGCGTCCGGCGGGGTCTTCGCGGCCTGCGCGCGCAGCATCTCCACGTTGCGCTTGAGCGTCGTCAGCATCTCCGAGTACACCGGGTCCGGGGAGTGGGCGAGCACGTCCGCCACCGCCGCCATCGCGTCCTCGTGCGTGTTGATCGCCTTCTGCAGGTTCACCTTGAGGTTGTCCTGTGGCTCCATCGAATGCTCCGCGACGTGGAATGTGGAAGTGGATAGCTTCAGCAGCGCGAAGGCCTGCTCTCGCCGAACGCTGGGAAAGTGATCGAGGAACTCATCCACCGTATAGCCGCCTTCGAGGTACTCGACAAAAGTTCGCACTGGGACGCGCGTCCCGACGAACACGGGATCCCCGCTGTGCACCTCGGGATCGCTGTGAACGACTCTGCCGTCCGGCAGTGCCAGCGGGCGGGCATCCGTGTCCATCTTCCCCCGGCTGTCGAGTCGCCCGCGATCCCCTTCTACATCCCAGCAACCCGCGAGCCAGCAGCAGGAACCCTTAGCACCAGCGTTCCCGTTGTTCTCTCTCTGCGTCTCCGCGCCTCCGCGTGAGACCAGCCGTTCCTACTCACGATGCGCCCCCTGCGCGATCCAGCGGCCGAGGAGCGCGCGCTCTTCCGGCGTCGCAAAGGTCTTGTTGGCGGGCGGCATCGTCGCGGTCTCGACGGCACGGACGCGGATGCGCTCCACGCGCGCCAGGATCTGCTCGGGAGTGTCGAAGGCCACGCCCGCCGGGGCCGCTCCAAAGGTGCGATCGGCCGCGCTGGCGGAGTGGCAGACGGCGCATCGCTTCTGGATGACGGCGTTGGCCTGCGCAAAGGTGACGCGCTCACCCGCGGACGCATCGGTGCGGGACGCGGCTGGGCGCGCCAGGAGGAGGAAGAGCACGCCGAGCGTCGTCGCGAAAGTGGCGGCGAGCGCCGGCTTCCAGCGCGGGAAAGTGAAGCGGACGTTCAGGATGTGGCGCACCGTGGCGCCCGCCAGCACGAGGATGCCGAGGAAGAGCCAGTTCAGCCGGTGACCGTAGAGGTCCGGAAAGTGGCTGCTCAGCATCAGCGCGATGACCGGGAAGGTCATGTAGTTGTTGTGGATCGACCGCTCCTTAGCGCGCTTCGACGGCGCCGGGTCCGGCCGCTCCCCGCGCTCGCCGGCGGCCACCAGCACGCGCTGCGACGGCATGATGACGCGGAACACGTTCCCCGCCATAAGCGTCCCCAGCATCGCGCCCACGTGCAGAAAGGCCGCGCGCCCGCTCAGCAGGTGCGTGAGCGCGTACCCCACTCCGAGCACCAGCGCGAAGCCCGCCACGGTGCCCATCCGCCCCATCCGCGAAAGCGTGCGGCCGAGCACGAAGTCGTACGCCAGCCACGCCCCCACGATCGACCCCGCCGCCACGCCCACCGCCTGCGCCGGGGTGAGTTCGCGCACGGCCGGGTCCACCAGAAGCGCGCCGCCGCTCGCGTAGTAAACCACGATGAGCAGCGCGGCACCGGTGAGCCAGGTGGTGTACGCCTGCCACTTGAACCAGTGCAGCGGCCGCGCGCGGTCCCACCCGACCACGTTCTTCTCCATGCGGTAGAACGCGCCGCTGTGCAGCAGCCAGATCTCCCCCTCCTTCCCCGGCTCGGTGGGAAGGAGGTTGCGGTCGATCCAATTCCACAGCAGCGAGTTGCCGATCCACATGATCCCCGCGAGCACGTGGATCCAGCGGAAAACGAGGTCGAGGATCTCGCGAACGGCGGGGTTCATCAGCTGCCGCGGTAAGTGGAGTAGCCGAAGGGGCTCAGCAGGAGCGGGACGTGGAAATGCTCGCCTCCGTTCTTTACCTGGAAAACGATGGCGACTTCCGGGTAGAAGGCGTCGCTCCCCTGCGCCGCGAAGTAGGCACCCGTGTCGAAGACGAGCCGGTACGTCCCCGCGGCGAGCGGTGCGCCGGACGGAAGGAGGGTGCGCAGGCGCCCGTCCGCATCGGTCTCACCGCGCCCGAGCGTCGTTGCCGCATCATTCGCCACGCGCTCCAGCACGATCGCCACGCCCGATGCGGGGCGGCCGCGGGCAGTGTCCAGCACGTGCGTCGTGATCGCGCTCATGGTTTGGTTGGTGGGGTGTGGACTTCGTTTACTCGCCACGGGGAGCCAGCAGCTTCTCCAGCCGAATTTGAGTAATCTTGCTCTGCTCCCCCGCCGCGGCGCGCAGCTCGTCCGCCGGGTCGTTGCCGAGCCGCTGGCGCAGGAGGGCGAGCATCTCGTCAGCCGTCTTCCCGGTAGCGCAGACGATGTAGATGAAGCCAAAGCGCTCGTCGTACTCGCGATTTCCCTCCGCGAGCGCGCGCTGGGTGTCCGCGGCGGCGCTGCTCACCCCCGCCTGCTCCCCTGCGGACCACGCCTGCTCGCGCGAAGTCTGCCCCGCCTCCGCCTTCTTCCCGCCGATGCGGGGGTGACTGCGAAACGCCTCCAGCCAGTCCCGCTCCTCCAGCGACCACCAGACCTCATCCGCCCGCGCCAGCAGCGCCGCCTCGTCCGTGAACGGCCGCGCCGCCGCCATCCGCCGTGCCCACTCCCGCGATCCGCAGCAGGTGAGCAGCTCGCGTACGGCGTCGTCCGGCGGGAGGGTGTTGAGGCGGTCGAGGGCGGTCATGAGGTTCGGTGGCGAGTGAACTCGCTGCAACAACAGCACAAAGTCCCCCTTCGCGGACTCCGGGTCGAATCCCGCGTTACTCGAGCCGGCTTTAGCCGCCTTCGCGTAGTTCCAGGCGGGGGCTTCAGCCCCCGCCGCTCCCGCCTCCGCCGCCCTCGCCCCCGCGGCCGCCGATCTCGCCCCCGCTGCTATCCCCCCCGCCGCTCCCGCCCCCCAGTGTGCCGCGCGTCCAGCACCCCGAACAACCGCAGCCGCGCGACCCCGCCGTCGGGAAAGACGTTGAGGCGCACGTGGGTCGCGGGGCCGGCGGCGATGACCTGGTCCTCGAAGCGGTGGCGGGCGTGGGGCTGGAGGCGGGTCTCGGCCAGGAGCGGCGTCCAGGGCGCGGAGGGCGCGGCGAGCGCGTCGGCAGTGGCGCCGGGAAGGTGGATCGCCTCCAGGGTGCAGCGCTCAGGCGCGTTTCCCTTGAAGTGGTCCGTGTCGATCTCCACGCGATGAATCGCGCCCGGCGCGGCAAGGCGCGCGATGCTCCAGTCGTGGCCGGGCCCGCGGCGGCGGCGCGTCTCCCATCCGTCGCCCATATGCGTAGAGCGGCCGGGGAGAATCAGGTTCTGCCGGTCGCCAAAGAACATGTCGCTGCATGACACCACCCACCCGCCGTTCTCCATCGCCGCCAGATCCACCTCGCCCCCCGCGCAGGCGAAGCGCGTCCACTCGGGCACCACCTCGCCGTGTACCCGCAGCCGTGCCACGCCGCCGTCCGGGTAGATGTGGAAGCGCAGATGCGTCAAACGCCCGTCGTGCTCCACTGCAAAACGGTTCTTGTGATCGCCCTGCAGCGGCGATTTCGGAAGGATCTCGATCCACTCCGCGTGCGCCAGCTCGGCGGCGGACGGCGTGACGGGGACGGAGCAGCCCTCCAGCGAGCAGTGCTCGGGGTAGTTGCCGCGAAAGAAAGCCGTGTCCGCCACCACCCCGCGCACGATCCCCGGCGTGCCCAGCCGGACGATGCACCAGTCGTGGTCCGGCGAGTGGCGGCGGGTCTCCCAGCCGTCCATCCACTTGCCGCGCTCGGTGTACTCGCCCTCGCGCCACTCGGCGGGGCCGGGCTTGAGCAGGCCTTCTTTGGGGGCAAAGAACTCGTCGTTGGCGGCCAGCACCGCGCCGCCCAGCCGCTCCGACGCCAGGTCCGGCAGCTCCTCGAAGTCGGTCATGCGTTGTCGCGAAGGAGGATGCGCCCGGCCGGCTGATCCGGAAAACGGCCGCGGTCGTACACCTGCACCCCACGAACGTACGTCGCCAGCACCTCCCCGGCAAAGACTCCGCCCGCGTACGGAGTCACTTTGTGCCTGTGATGAAGCTCCTCCGGGCGCACGATGGCCTCTGAGTCCGGCTCCCACACCACCAGGTCCGCGTCGCAGCCCACAGCGATGGAGCCCTTGCGCGCGTCCAGGCCCGCGAGCCGCGCCGGCGCCGCGCACATCCACTCCGCGACGCGCTCCGGGCCCATCCCCCGCGCCCTCGTTTCCGTCCACATCACGCGCAGCCCAAGCTGGAGCGACGCGATCCCGCCCCACGCCGTGAACCAGTCGCCGGCCTTCATCGGCGGCGGGCACGGCGAGTGGTCGGACGCGACGAGGTCCACGCCGTCCCCCTCGAGCGCATCCCAAAGCCGGTCGCGGTTCGTCCGGTGGCGGATCGGGGGCGCGCACTTCCACTCCAGCCCGTCGTCGCGGATCTCCTCCGCCGCGAAGTGCAGGTAGTGCGGGCACGTCTCGACGGTGATCGGCAACCCCTTCGCGCGCGCCTCGCGGAGCAGCGGGAGCGCCTCCGCCGCCGCCAGGTGGACGATGTGCACCCGCGTCCCGAACTCGCTGCAGAGGCGGATCATCATCTCGATCGCCTCGACCTCCGCCTGCGGAGGCCGCGTGCGCAGGTAAGTGGCGTACGCGCGCGGGTCCTCGCCGGTGATCGCGGCGGCGGCGCGCTCCAGTGGGGCCGGGAGTTCGGCATGCACCAGCAGCGGCGCACCGAGCTGCGCCAGGATTGGCATCGCGGCCCGCAGCTCCGCCTCACCCACGTGGCCGAACTCGGCGACGCCGGAGGGAGCGAGGAAGCACTTGAAGCCGAGCACCCCCGCCTCCCACAGCGGGCGCAGCTCGGCCTCGTTTCCCGGCACCACGCCTCCCCAGAACCCCACATCCACGCCGCACCTCTCGCGCGCTGCATCCAGCTTCGCGCGCAGCCCATCCGCCGAAGTCGTGGCGGGGATGCTGTTCAGCGGCATGTCCACGATGGTTGTCACCCCGCCGGCTGCGGCGGCGCGGGTGGCCGTCCGGAAGCCCTCCCAGTCCGTCCGCCCCGGTTCGTTGACGTGGACGTGCGTGTCCACGAGCCCCGGCATCAGCACCGCATCGCCCGCATCCACCACCATCGCGCCATCCCCCGTGTCGTCGAACGCACGCACAGCCGCGATCCGGCCGCCCTCCACGTGCACCGACGCGGGACGCACGCCCTCCGGCAGAACGACGCGGCGCGCGCGGAAGACGACCTCGCTCACGCGACGCGCAGCCGGTACATGCCCTCACCCGGCGCGAAGCCCATGCGGCGGAGGTACTTGCTGTGCTCGCTGTTGCCGGGGTCGCTCAGGATCTCATGCACGCCCAGCTCGCGAAAGAACGCCGCCTGGTCGGTGAAAAGGTAGCGTCCCGTCTTGAAGTCGCGGAACTGCGGGATTACGAAGTCCAGCACCACGCGGAGAGCGCCATCCCCCTCTGTCTCGCCGATAAACAGCCCCGCCGGCACCATGTCGCGCAGCACGAAAAAGGTGAGCTGCCCCGCGGCCGGCGTGTGCGTGAAGCCGGGGAGGAAGCGCTGGATGTCGACCTTGTAGAAGTCCAGGAAGTAGCGCAGGTACTCCGAGTCCGGCTGCACGCGCAGGAGCTTGAAGTACTCGCGCGACGCCAGCATCTGCCGCAGATAGTACAGGTTGATGAGCACGATCAGCCCGTTCACCGCCGCCACGGGATACGCGTGGATCAGCACCCCGTACACCGTGAACGCCGCCGACCCCACCAGGTTGATGATCCTCAGCCGCAAGATCGAGCTCATCATCAGCGACACGGCCACCAGCACCGACGCCACGTACCCCACGATCTCCAGCACCATCTGTGAATCCATGACCTCGTATTCCTCTTCCCCGGAATCTTCTTGTGCACCCGCCAAGGCGTGGAATCTACCAGCCCGCGTTCGGTGGCGCATGCCCGCACGCGGAAGCGGGAACAGCCTGACCATGCAGACCGTTCCCGCTGAACGTGAATCATATAGTTATGTGACCGATCCTACCTGCGGTAGCTCCCGGGGTTCATCTGCCAAGTGATCGCAGCAGACCGGCCAACTCGCGCTCCAGCAGGCTCCAGTCCTGAGCGGAAGCGGTCTCGACCGCGATCCGGATGCGCTCGGCCCCGCTGCGTGCGCCCGGATCCAGGGAAGGATCCCGCGCCATCCTCTGCAGGTGCGAACGGGTGGCCCGGCTCGCAAAGAAGCGGTCGTCCCGGGTGGCGGCGGCGATGCGCGCCGATTCGATCCACGCACCCAGCTTCACCTGCTCCTCGCCCGCCATCTGCGGCACCAGCTTGCGCCCCTCGTCCAGGAACGGTTCGAGGCGTTCGGGCGGCTCGCCGGCGCGGCGAGCGACTTCGTGGTAGATGGCGGAGGGTGCCGCGGCGGTGAGGCCCTCCAGGAGCGTCGCGGTCTCGGTCGCGAGCTGGGCGGTGGCGGGGTCACGGCCGCGCACGGCGAGCTCGAGATCCACGAGGCGCACGCCCAGGCGGATGGCGCGCGCGTCGTTGGTGAGCCCGTCGCCGACGCCGCGCGTGGTGCCCCAGGGGCTCGCGTCCCAATCCACGGGGAGCGCATCGGCCTCGACTGCAACGAGGCCGCGGTCCGCCGCGAAGCGCGTCCACAGCCAGGGCGCGAGCGCAACCCCCG
>DASVVI010000563.1:0-2031 GCA_036386635.1 Longimicrobium sp. | reverse complement strand
GCGCGGAGCGAAGGATCTACTGCGCGTTGCGAGGGGTCCGGTGTAAGGCGCGATCCCCGGCCCAGCTCCGGCTAGATTCTTCGGTCGCCGCGCGAGCCTCGAGCGAACGCAAACGCTGGTGCAGGCGGCTCCCTCAGAATGACAGGAGGGCGAGACCGCTTCAGCGGTCTTCCCGTGGTTCCAGCCGGGGGATTCATCCCCCGGCGACCAACCCGCTGAAAGCGACGAAGGGCACCCCCTGCGAGGTGCCCTTCGTCGTTTCCGATGCCCGGAGTCGGACTCGAACCGACATGCCTTGCGGCGGCAGATTTTGAGTCTGCTGCGTATACCGATTTCGCCATCCGGGCGGCGAGCCCACCAATGTAACCGGCGGCGGGTGCGGATTCAACGTCCGCGCGCGCCGCTCTCCTGCTCGATGAGCTGCAGCGCGTAGGTGGCGCGCTGCAGCGCACGCATCGGCTCGCCCATCGCGACGCCCTCACGCGCGCCGCGGAGGAGATGCCGCGCGCGGAGAAGGTTGGCGGAGGGGTTGGGAGTCGAGTCGATGCGCCGCTCGGCGTCACGTACGGCGCGGAGAGCGACGGCCAGCGGAGCCCACGCGCGCGCCGTCTCAGCCAGCAGCACGACCTCGCGCACGGCGCCCACCGTATCGCCCGCCGCCATCAGAGAGCGGGCCTGGGCGCTCCCCTCGCGCATCGCCAGCTCGGCGCGCGCGAGATCGGGAAAGCGGCCGCCCTCGGTGCGCAGCGCGGCACGCTCCACCCACTCGTCCGCCGCGGCAAGCGCGACCAGCAGGATGCGCGCATCTGGGTGCCGCAGGGCGGCGGAGGCTTCGCGGGCGGCGCGATCCTCCAGCAGGATCGCGCCCTCAATCTCCCCTGTCCTGCGCACGCGCGAGGCATCGGCCAGCAGCGTGCGCGCGGCCGTGCCCTCCGGCGCGGTCCCCGGAAGCGAGCCCAGCCAGGTGCGCGCCGTGGGGAACCCCGCCGGCTCCACCACCGCCACCCACACCGAGCCCCCCGCCTCCCGCACGAACGACTCGGGGGCGGTGGGAAGGTCGGCGCAGGCGGACGCGGCGCACGCGAGCGCGGCGGCGAGCGCCTGGCGCGGACGGCGGAAGCGGTACGGCATACGGATCGCCATGGAACGGGGCCCTGCCGGGGAGAAAGTCGAAGCTAAACAGGGGTTTGCCCCCCGTCAAGCAAGGGGCGCGCCGTGGCTTGACACCCCTTCTCGGCGCGGGCTAGGTTGTTCGGACGTTCGATACATCCGCCCACTCAACCCGGAACATGACGGACGAGCGCAGCGCATACGACGAGAAGCTGGAGAGCATCCTGCGGACGGCCGCGGCGATCTTCGCCGAAAAGGGCTATCACCAGGCCAGCATCCGCGACATCGCGCGCGCCACGGGCGTATCGCTATCGGGGCTGTACTACTACTTCAACAGCAAGGAAGAGCTCCTCTTCCTCATCCAGGACCACGCCTTCGGCACGCTGCTGGACAACTTCGAGCGGCTGGTGGCGGACGAGGCGGAGCCGCAGCGCCGCCTGCGCCTGCTGATGGAGAACCACCTGCGCTACTTCATCGCCAACACGCCGGAGATGAAGGTGCTGTCGCACGAGGGCGAGTCGCTCACGGGCGACTTCCGGCGGCGGGTGAATGGAAAGAAGCGCCGGCTGACGGAGCTCGCCATGGAGATCCTGCGCGAGCTGCGGCCGGACGGCGGGGTGGACCTGCGGGTGGCCACCTTTTCGCTGTTCGGGATGATGAACTGGCTGTACAACTGGCACCGCCCGGAGGTGGACGTCCCCATCGACCAGCTGGTGGACGACATGCACCGGATCTTCGTGGAGGGCTTCCTCCCCCCGGGCGCCGCCATGTCCGACGCCGCCCGCGCAGCCGCGCCGGGCGACGCGCACCCCGCGATGTGGCGCTCGGCGCAGCCCTGAGGGGCGCCGCCGGGCACGCATCCGTTTCGCATCCTTTTTCAACACCCGGAGCAACGATGGCGACCGCTACCACCGAAGTGCC
>DASVVI010000562.1:0-2790 GCA_036386635.1 Longimicrobium sp. | reverse complement strand
AGGCGCCGCGGACACGGTCACGGGAGCCTTCACGGTCCTCCATCTCTCCTCCGGAAATGCCGCTCCCGCCAGCGATCCCAACGCGCCCCCGATCACCCCCAACGTCGCGCCCATGAAGACCCCCGCATGGACGGGCGAGCAGATGAGGCACGGGCCGTCACCGGAATCGTCGTCGTCGAATGCGACCAGGCCGAATACCGCCCCCGCCGCGGCACCCGCGCCGAGGCCGATCGCGCCGTACTTGAGGGCGGACCTTCCACGCGCGCCATCCTCCGCGACGTGCAGCGTCCGCACGTCGGCCCAGGCGGTGTAGATCGTCTCGCCACCCGAGCGAAGGACCAGCGTGTCCGCGTTCGTCTCCAGCACGATCCCGTTCGTGCGCGGAATGCTGCTGGAGGTCACCCGCACCCGGTCTCCCGGCGAGACGGCGGCGCGATCCTGCGCGAGCAATGGCCCCGCGGCGGCGAGCAAAAGAAAGAGGGTAAGGCAAGTGTGGCGTTTCATCATCATCCCTTCGTATGACAAGACTGCGTAGTACGACACAGGCGCCAGGCTCTCTCCTGCGCCTCTGCGCCTCTGCGTGAGACCAGCTGTTCCCGGAATCAGAATCTCAGCCGCGCTTGTACGGCGACCCCTCCCTCTGCCGCCGGGGCCGCGGACACGCTCACGGGAGTCTCCGCGCGGCGCCAGCGGTGCGCCGGAAAGGCCACGCCCGACAACACGCCCGTCGCGCCGCCCACAATCCCAAAGAACGCCGCGCCCGCCAGCCCCGCATCGCGCGGCGAGCAGATGACGATGCACCAGTCGTCGTCATCCTCGTGATAGGTGGTGTAGCCGAGCACGGCTCCCGCGGCCGCGCCGGTCAGCAGGCCGATGCCGCCGTAGCGCGCCGCGGTGCCCACGCGCGACCGGCCGCCGCTTACGTCCAGCGTCCGCACGTCGGCCCATGCGGTTTGGATGGTGTCCCCGCCGCGGCCGCGCAGCACCAGCGAATCGGCGCGCGCGTCCAGGACCGTTCCGCTCATCCGCGGAAAGCTCCGCGCGCTCACCCGCACGCGGTCGCCAGGGGAGACGGACTGGCGCTGGGCAACCAGCGGACCCGCGGCGCACAGGCAGAGGACGAGCGCAAGGTATGTCCTACGAATCATATCGTTCCTCCATCTGGCAGACGGGTTTCGGGCGGCGCCCCCACCGGGCACCGGCGCAATCGCAGCAAGATGCATCCGGACCGCCCGCGCTGGAATACGTAATTCGACGTATGCGCCCTCACAACCACTCGCGGGATGGCCGGAACGCCGCCGCGCGCGCAGATTGACGCGGACGCCATCGCCACCCCTGCCCCGCTCCGCGCCATGACCCTGCACCGCCCGATCCTCGCCCTGGCCCTGCTCGCCGCCGTCCCCGCCGCGGCCCAGGATGCGTCCCGCTACCGTGCCCCCGCCGACTCGCTGATCCGCGCCGCGACGCGCGACAGCGCCGCCTGGAACCGCATCGCCGAGCTGGTGGACGGCTTCGGCCCGCGCTTCAGCGGCACGCCGCAGCTGGAGCGCGCCATCGACTGGGTGGTGGAGCAGATGAAGCGCGACGGGCTGGAGAACGTGCACACCGAGCCGGTGATGGTGCCGCGCTGGGTGCGCGGCCAGGAGTCGGCCACCCTCCTCCACCCCCGCGACGTCGAGCTGCACATGCTGGGGCTGGGCGGCAGCGTGGGCACGCCCGGGATCGAGGCGGAGGTGCTGGTGGTGGGAAGCTTCGACGAGCTCACCCGCCGCGCCGCCGAGGCGCGGGGGAAGATCGTGCTCTTCGACGTCCGCTTCACCGAGTACCGCGAAACGGTGCAGTACCGCGGGCGCGGCGTGGTGGAGGCGGCGCGGGTAGGCGCGGTGGCGGCGCTGATCCGCTCCGTGGGGCCCTTTGGGATGCAGACGCCGCACACCGGCAGCCTTCGCTACAACGACAGCATCCCCAAGATCCCGGGCGCGGCCCTCTCCATGGAAGACGCCATGATGCTGCGCCGCATGCAGGCGCGCGGGCAGCGTCCGCGCGTCCGGCTGCGGATGGGCGCGCAGATGCTGCCCGACGCCCCTTCGCGCAACGTGGTCGCGGAAATCCGCGGGCGCGAGCGGCCGGAGGAGGTGGTGGTGATCGGCGGGCACATCGACTCGTGGGACATCACCCCGGGCGCGATGGACGACGCCGGCGGGTGCGTGGCGGCGTGGGAGGCGGTGCGGCTGATGAAGGCGCTCGGCCTGCGCCCGCGCCGTACCGTGCGCGTGGTGCTGTGGACCAACGAGGAGAACGGTACCCGCGGGGGCAACGCCTATCGCGACGCCCACCGCGCCGAGCTCCCCAACCACGTCCTCGCCATCGAGTCCGACGAGGGCGTCTTCGCCCCGCGCGGCTTCAGCATCACCGCCACCGACCCGGCCTTCGAAGCGGTGCGGACGATCGGCCGCCTCCTCGCCCCCATCGGCGCGGACAGCGTGGGGCGCGGCGGCGGCGGGGCGGACATCGGCCCCATCATGGCGCTGGGCGTCCCCGGCATGGGCCTCGAAGTCGATCCCACGCGCTACTTCTGGTACCACCACACGGTCGCCGACACCCCGGACAAGCTGGACCCCCGCGACGTCGCCCGCTCCGTCGCCGCGATGGCCGTCATGGCCTACGTCGCCGCCGAGATGCCCGAGCGCATCCCCTTCGGGCAGCCGCCGGCGGCGCGGTAAGCGTTCAGGCGGATCGACACCGCGGCGTGGGAAGACGGCCCCGGAGCCCACGAACGCAAATCTGTCG
>DASVVI010000561.1:0-2019 GCA_036386635.1 Longimicrobium sp. | reverse complement strand
GAGCCCTCTTCGTTCCCGCTCCACGACGGGTTCAGCGACAGCACCAGCGGCTTGCGGTTGTCGGTGCTCAGGTTCACGAAGCTGAACCAGTCCGTCGGGCGGCGCACGACGCCGGCGCCGCGCGTCACGCGGTCGTCGTAGACGCCAGGACGGTACTGGACGTAGGCGGACCAGTTCCAGTAGTTCAGGAGCTGCCCGCCGACGTACGTGGCCGCCTGCAGGTCCGTGCGGTCGCCGTCGAAGTTGTGCTGCTGCTGCCCGCCGCCGATCCAGGTCAGCCGGCGGTACCAGGAGCCCGGCTTGTTCCACTGGCGCAGCAGGTTGGCGTTCATCCACACGTAGTCCGCGCGGTTCATGAAGGCCATGTCGTTGACCTCGAACCCCGGGCTGCGGTAGTTGAGCCCCGTCTCCCACAGCCAGTTCCCCGTCTCCTTGGACGCGCGCGCGTAGCCGCCGAAGCCGCGCATCGCCGTGACCCCGAGGTCGTACTCGTCTGAGAAGATGCCGTTGCCGCCGCTCACCCGGTCTGGGCGGTCGAAGTAGCGCGCGCTGGAGCGCTGCAGCCGGCCGATGGCCAGCGAGTCGCCCTGCACGTTGGAGAGGGCGAAGTTCCCCATCAGCCGGTACTTCTGCCCCGCGGAGTACAGGTTCCAGTCCGCACCCACCGTCTCGGCGTGCGATGGGACGCGGTCGCGCAGCGCGTCGTCGCCCGAGCCGAAGCGGCGCACGACGGAGGTGCCGATCACGCCCCAGGTGTAGCGCCCAGCCTTCGTGGTGCGGCGCGCGCGGGCCAGCGCGTAGTTGGTGAACGGCTCCACGGCCACCTCGTCGCGCGTGCCGTCCGTGGTCTGCACCTGCGCCAGCTCGCGCGCCGTCACCGCCTCCAGAGCGCCGAGCTGCCATCCGCCGCCCGTGCGCCCGGTGAGCTTGGCGGCGCCCAGCATGCGCGTGTTGCGCGGAGTTTCCGCGAAGTCGAGCCCGCCGGGAAGCGCCCCCTGCGGCGCCCGCCCGATGCGCCGCGAGTAGAAGAGCGACATCCCCTCCACGTTGCTGCAGTTGAAGCAGTTGAGCCCGCCGAAGGAGAGCAGCCCGCTCCCTTCCACGAAGAAGGGACGCTTCTCGTCGAAGTAGCTTTCGAAGGCGGATAGGTTCACCACGGCAGGGTCCTGCTCCACCTGCCCGAAGTCGGGGTTGATGGTGGCGGACAGCGTCAGGTTGGAACCCAGCAGCATCCGCACGTCGCCGCCGATGCGGGTGTCGTAGGCGCTGGCGTCCTGGAACGGGCTCCCCGGCTGCGTGGGGCGCACGTACGATGCGCGCGCCACCGCGTACGGCATCAGCTCCACGCCGCGCGGCCGCTTGTCGATGCGCATCCCCTCGAGGTGCCCGAACCGCTGCGGCCCGCCCGCCTCCTGCCGCCCCCAGAACGACCACATGGAGAGCTCGTTGAGCCGTTCCACGTAGCGCCAGATCTGCATCCCCCACGTCTGCTGCGCCTCGCGCGAGAAGCGGAGCTGCGCCCAGGGGATGCGCAGCTCGGCCGTCCACCCGGCGGAGTCCACCTTGGTGGCCGCCTGCCAGATGGGGTCCCACGACGGGTCGGCGGACGGCGACGCCTGCCCCGCGTCGTACTTCACGCCGGACGGGTTGATCTGGAAGACGGTGCGGCCGGTGTGGTCGTGGAAGGTGTCGAAGACGAGCTGGATGTAGTCGCCCTCCGGGTTCTGGTCGCGGCGCGCGAGGCGGGTGCGCACCCCGGCGGCGCCCAGCGTGTCACGCATCCGCGCGCCGATGTACAGCGCCTCGTCGTCGAAGGCGAAGCGCACCTCGGTCCGCTGCGTGGCGGGCTCCCCCTCCTTTGGCTCCTGCTGGCGGAAGTCGCCGGCCACGGACGCCGTGCTCCAGATCCCCTCGCTGAGCACGCCGTCCAGCACGATCGCCTCCGCCCTGGGCGCGGCCTGCACGTTGGGCACGGGCTTGTCGTGTGCGGCGGCGGTGGTGTTGGACGCCTGCACGGCA
>DASVVI010000560.1:0-1517 GCA_036386635.1 Longimicrobium sp. | reverse complement strand
TCGTACTCCTGGACGACGAGGTGGGCGTTGGCGCCGCCCGCGCCGAAGGAGGAGATGCCGGCGATGCGCGGCACCTCGTGGGTGCGCCCGTCGCGGGTGACGCGGGGCCGGTCCCAGGGCTGGAGGGTGCGCTGGACGCGGAAGGGGGTGGCGTCGAAGTCGATGTGGGGGTTGAGGGTGTGGGCGTGGAGGGAGGGGACGAGCTCCTTGTGCTTGAGCTGGAGCAGGACCTTGGTGAGGCCTGCGATGCCGGCGGCGCTCTCGCAGTGCCCGATGTTGGACTTGGCCGAGCCGATGGCGCAGAAGCCCGTGTCGGGGGTGAAGGCGGCGAAGGCCTTGGCGAGGCCGGCGATCTCGATCGGGTCGCCGAGCGACGTGCCCGTCCCGTGCGCCTCCACGTAGCTCACCGCGCGGGGATCCACGCCGGACCTCTCCAGGGCGCGGCGGATCAGCTCCGCCTGGGCGTTGGGGTTGGGGACGGTGTATCCGTTGGTCTTGCCGCCGTGGTTGACGGAGGTGGCCTTGATCACGCCGTAGACGTGGTCGCCGTCGGCCACCGCGCGGGCGAGCGGCTTGAGCAGCACCGCGCCCACACCCTCGGCCGGCACGTAGCCGTCCCCGCCCTCCCCGAAACTCGCGCACCGCCCCCCGCTCGACACGAAGCCGGACTGGCCGAGGAACAGGTACTTGTTGGGGTGCACGGAGATGTTGACACCCCCAGCGACGGCGTAGTCGCAGCCGTCTCGAAGGTCCTGGCAGGCGAGGTGGATGGCGGAGAGGGAGGAGGAGCACATGGTGTCCACGCCCATGCTCGGGCCGTGGAAGTTGCAGTAGTACGACACCCGGTTCGCGATCGACGACGGGCTGCCGGTGAGGGTCAGCGGCACGCCCCGGGCCTGGGCCTGGGCGCCGAACAGCTGGTACTCCTCGTACATCACGCCCACGTAGACGCCGACGCGCGCCTCGGTCCCGCGCCCGCCCGCGAGGGTGTCGCGGGTGTAGCCGGCGTCCTCGACGGCCTCGTACACGCACTGCAGGAACAGGCGCTCCTGCGGGTCGATGCGCTCCATCTCGCGGGGCGAGATGTTGAAGAACAACGGGTCGCACTCGTCCACGCCCTCGATGAACCCGCCCCAGCGGCTGTACGTCTTGCCCGGCGCGCCCTTGACCGGGTCGTAGTAGCGGGCGTGGTCCCAGCGCTCGGGCGGGATCTCGGTGATGCAGTCGCGCCCCTCCCGCAGGTTGCGCCAGTACGCCTCCAGCGTGCGCGCCTGCGGGTAGCGACCCGACACCCCGATGATCGCCACGTCCAGCGGACCCGACGGGGGCCCGGCCTCCCGCCGCGGCGCCCGGAGCGCCGACGCGGGCGGGGCGCCGAGCCTGCGGCGAGGCGCGGGCCCGTCGTTCCGCGGCGGTGCGGCCGTCGGCGCGCGCGCCCCGGCGGGGGCCGCGGTGAGGCTGGCCAGCCGGTCGGGGTGCGCGCGCAGGAGGTAGGCCGTGAGGTCGCGCAGGTTCTG
>DASVVI010000559.1:0-6619 GCA_036386635.1 Longimicrobium sp. | reverse complement strand
CTGCGGCACTGGGGCGACGCCGATTACGACGGGCTGCGTATCGCGCTCCTGATTGGTCAGGCAGGGAACGGCGCCCATCTGTATCGAACCACTCCATGCTGGGTGGCAGAAACGGATGCACGTCTTGGGAACCGCCTGAGTGATGAGGACCGCGCTGCACTTCGATCGCTGCAGATGGATCTCTGTCTGCGGTGGTGCCCTGAGGTGGCGGAAGTGGCCGGAGCCGTCCTGGCGAACGAGGTCTGGTTTGAGCAGGAGGTGTTTTACGCATCTGATTTCGATTAGCCCGCTGTAGCTAAGAACGTATCCTGCCCCTGACGCAGCTCGGGAGTTGAGGTAGCCGACTTTATTATTCTGTGTCTACGCCCAGCAACTTTTGCTGAGTGGGCGCTCAGTAGCCGAACATCGTGTTCCACACGAGCTGGTCATCGGTTCGGAGGTTAAACTGTGAGGGAGCCTTGCCGCCGATCATTAGCGAGCTGTTCAGGCACGACACCATCGCGTGGGTGCAGCGGTTCTTTGGGCTCGGGCACCCGGTGTGGTTCTGGGTGGTGTCGGAGCTGGGGACGCCGTGGGGGGTGGTGCTGGTGGTGGCGCTCGCGCTACTGCTGTGGGGGCGCAGGGATGCGTACGCCGTGGGCGGGGTCGTGGTGGTGAACGCGCTCGCGAGCCTGGCGCTCAACCAGCTCTTCAACACGCCCCGGCCCGACGATCCTTCCATCGTCCGCTACGAGATGATAGGGATCGGGAGCTTTCCATCCGGGCACGTGCTGCTCGCGCTGCTGCTGTGGGGCGTGCTGTACGTGCGCGGGCGCGTGCCGTTGTGGGTGCCCGCGGCGGTGACGGTGCTCGTTGGAGTCTCGCGGCTGTACCTGGGGGTGCACTTCCTGGGGGACGTGCTGGGCTCGGCCGTCGCCGGGACGCTGCTGCTGGCGGCGTACGGGCCGGCGTGGCGGCGGCTGGAGAGGTCGCTGGCGCGGCGGCCGTTCAGGGGCTTCGTGGTGGTGGGGATGCTCGGGGTGGCCGCCATCGTCGTCGGGCTGGTGGCCGGGGCGGTGGGGAAGGGCGAGTACGAGCGGGAGGCGCTGGGGGTCGTGCTCGGCGGGGTGCCGGCGCTGCTGCTGGAGTACCGGTTCGTGCGCGATGCACCCGTGCGCCGGCCACTGGGCGTGGCGATGGTGCTCGCGGGGATCGTCCCGCTCGCGCTGATCCACCGGCTGGGAGATGCGCACTGGGCGGGGCTGGTGCTGATCGCGGCCGCGATGCTGTGGTCGGTGCTCGTCGTTTCCCTGATCCTGCGCGGGGTGCGTGGGCCCGTCGCGGCGCGCGCGTCGGTGTGATCGAGGTGGGTTGACTCCTCCGCGCAGGGAATTCGGCGGGCGCAGTCCGTCCTATGGTGCAGGCGTTCTCCATCACGCTTCCCATGGGACCATCGAATGTTCGAGCGGCGCGACGTCTGGAAGCTGAGCGGGGAAGATCCCTGGCACCCCACCCTCCAGTGGTACGCGCGGGCGGTCGATGAGCTGCGGTCGCGGAACGGGGAGGGCTTCGCGGATCCCACAAGCTGGGGCTACCTGGCCGCGGTGCACGGAACCGAGATCCCGCGCAGCCGCTGGCCCAGGGGCGCCACGTGGAACGCGTGCCAGCACGCGAGCTGGTACTTCCTTCCCTGGCACCGCATCTACCTGCACTACTTCGAAACCGTCGTTCGCGCCGCGGTGGCCGGGCTGGGCGGGCCGGACGACTGGGCGCTGCCGTACTGGGACTACAGCGACCCCGCGCGGAGCGACGTGCGCATGCTGCCGCCCGCTTTCCGCCAGCCGACGATGCCCTCCGGCGAGCCCAACCCGTTGTACACGGACCAGCGCGCGCCCGGGATGAACGGCGGCGCGAAGCTGCCGGCCAGCGCGGTGCTGGTGGACGACGCCATGCGCGAAAAGGTGTTCGCCGATCCCAACACCGGGGGATTCGGGGGCGCGGTGACGGGGTGGAACGATGCGGGCGGCGTGTTGGGGAGCCTGGAGAACGTTCCGCATGGCGGCGTGCATATGGGTATCGGCGGGAGGAGCCCGCTCGGCTGGATGAGCCGCTTCCGGACCGCCGCCCTCGATCCCGTCTTCTGGCTGCACCACTGCAACCTGGACCGGCTCTGGGAGGCATGGCTCGCGCAGACGGACGTCCGGCGGGCGAACCCCACCGGCGCGAAGTGGCGCGGGATGCGATTCACCATCGGGAGCGGCGAGGCCGCGGTGACGCTGGCGGTGGGGGACGTGGTCGACACCGGGGCGGAGCCGCTGCGCTACCGCTACGAGAGCCTCGCGCTGCCGGGCGCGCGCCCCTCGCTGAAGTTCGCACGGCGGCCGATGAAGCCGATCGTCGAAGACGTGCAGCCGGAGATGGTGGGCGCGACGGAGAAGCGCACCCCGCTCGGCGCCGCGCCCAGCGACGCCGTGGTCGTCGTGTCGGCGCCCACCGGGCCCGCGCTCAAGTTCCTGTCGGACATCGAGGAGGAGCTGCGGCGCGTGTACCTCAAGATCGAGAACGTGGAGGGGAGCGACCTCGCGGCTTCGTCGTACATGGTGCACGTCAACCTGCCGCCTGGCGCCGATGCCGCGGACCACCCAGAGCGCCGCGCTGGGCAGATCTCCATGTTCGGCGTGGCGGAGGCGTCCCGCGGCGACGAGCGGCACGGCGGCGGCGGGCTCACCTTTTCGTTCGAGATCACCGCCATCGCGCGCGGGCTGGAGGACGCCGGCGACTGGGACTCGGCGCGGTTGCGGGTGACGTTCACTCCCGTGCGGCGCGCGTCTGACGCCGAGGCGGACCCGCGCGACGCCGGCGTCAGCGCGGGCCGCGTGAGCCTCTTCTACACATGAGGGCGTCTGCTGCTGTGCCTGGCGTGCTGCACCGCGCGCGCCGCTTTGGGTGGCGGCACCCGGAGTGGTGGGTGCTCGCGGCCGCCGCGGGTGCGTGGGCGTGGATGCTCGCCGTGCCGCATCCGCACATGCACGCTGCGGGCGCGGACTTGCGCTGGACGATGGCGATGGTGGCCGCGATGATGCTGCCGCTGACCATCCCGCACGTGCGGCACGTGGCGCGATCCAGCCTGTGGCGGCGGCGGCATCGCGGCGTCGCGGGGTTCCTGGCCGGCTATCTCGCGGTGTGGATGCTCGCGATGATGGCGATCGTGGCGGCGCTCGGCATCTCCGGCCGGCTCGCGGCGGGGACAGTGGTGGCAGGCGTCGCTACGGCGGCGGCGGTATTGTGGGAGGTCTCGCCCTTCCGGAGGCGGATGCTTAGCCGCTGCGGGCGCACGATGCCACTCGCGCCGCGCGGGTGGCGCGCGGACGCGGACTGCGCACGCTTCGGCGCGATGGCGGGCGCGAGCTGCGTCTCGGTCTGCTGGGCGCTGATGGCCGTGTGCGTCGTCTTCGCGCACAGCCTGCCCGTGATGGCCGTGCTCTTTGCCGTTCAGCTCACCGGCCGCTACCGCCGGGATCCATCCCCCGCGCTAACGGCGCTCGCGGTGTTGGGCGTCTGCCTGGCGGCGCTGGCGGCGCGGTTCGCCGGCGGGCATCACGCCTGATACCCGATCCAGGAACGGCTCGCCTCACGCAGAGGCGCAGAGACGCAGGGAGAGCACAACAGAGAAAAGCCTCACACAGAGGTCACAGAAGGAACTGAAAGCCACAGAGAAAACTTATGTGGTTCTCTCTGTGGCTCTGTGTCTCTGTGTGAGCCATGCAGTTTGCAGTTCTCTCCTGCGTCTCTGCGCCTCTGCGTGAGACTTCCGTTGTGGGCTAAGGCGGGGCTACGAACCGGCCGCGCCGCGCTTCACCTCCGCCGTGTTGTCACCCGTCGTGGCGTCGATCAGGAGGTTGCGCGGGTCGATGCCGGCAAGGGCGGGCTGGCGCGGCACAATGACGGTAATGCGCTGCCGGCCCGCGCGGATGCGGTGCATGCGCAGGTAGAGCGGCGCGCCGCGGGCGAAGACGCCGATCTGCACGAGGTCGTTCATCGGCACCTCGGTCTCCGCGCCCGCGGTGTCGACGACGACTTTGCGGGCCTGCACGTCCATCGTCACGCGCCAGCCGCCGGACGCGGCGGGCTCGGCGGTGGCGCGCTTCGTGGCGAGCTCCCAGTAGGTGTTCGCTTCGAAGAGGTCGGTGAGCAGGTAGTGGAGCGAGTCCGGGGTGACCGCCCGCAGCTCGCGGTACAGGTCGAGGGTGGTGGGGAGGGGAGGCGTCGTGGCACTGTGCTTCCGCAGCAGGGTGCGAAGCGCGGCGTTCACCTGCGCCTCGCCCACGTACTCGCGCAAGGCGTACATCGCGAACGGGCCCTTGCGGTACGCGAGAAAGGTGTCGGACGCGCGCATCAGCGGGACGCCGGCGCGTGCGCGGGGGCTCAGGTACATCTCGCGCATCATCGCCAGCAGGCGGCGCAGGTGCTCGGGGCCGTACGTCTTCTCCACGACGCCGAACGCGGAGTACCACGACAGGCTCTCGGTGAGCACCGGGCCGCCCTCGACCGACGCGGGCTCGAGCTGGTTGCCCCACCACTGGTGCGCCACCTCGTGCGCCGTCACCGCGAACGGAAAGTCGATGCGGCGCGGGTCCTCGTCCGGGCGGAAAAGCGAGAACTCCTCCTTGTACCAGATGTTGACGGGCGCGCCGTGCAGCGAGTTCCCCGGCGTCGGGTACTCGATCAGGCGCATCTGCCGGTGCGGGTAGGGGCCGAACTCCCTCGTGAAGTAGTCGAGCGACGCGCGCACGCCGCGGATCATGCGGTCCGGGTTCCAGGCGTGGCCGGGGTGGTGCACGATCTGGATGTCGACCGGTTGCCCCGCCCCCGCCGCGGGAGTCCAGCGCGCCTGCTTCACGGCGTATCGGGCTGAAAAGATGGCGTAGTCGTTCCGGATGGGGACGTCGGCGGCGTAGTGGAAGTAGCGGCGGCCTCCTTTCGTCCACGTGCGCCGCAGCGCGCCGGGGGCGAGGGCGAGCTGGCCGTGGTTGGTGCCCACGACCGCTTCGAAGGCGATGCGCCCGTCGACCTCGCGGAGCGCGGCGGTGTCGGTCAGGGGGCGGATGGCTGGGCGGGGAGGAAGGCCATGCAGCCGCCGCTCGCCGGCGCCGTTGAGCTCGCGCGCGGACTGGTAGCCGATGGCGGGGAGCCACTTCGGCGGCTCGAAAAAGGTGCCGTTCGCCACGACGGAGGCGTCGGAGCCGGAGTTGGTGAAGCCGCGCCGCCGGTAGCGCACGTCGAAGCCGAGGCGTAGCGAGTCGCCGGGCTGGAGCGGCCGCGCCAGGACGTAGATGCCGTAGCCGAGCCTCGTGTCCGCGAGCACGCGCCGGGCGGGGCGGTCGAAGCGGATCGCGCCCGTCTCCACGTCTCGGTCGGCGGCAACGTGGATGGAGTCGATGGGGGCGCCGGTCGCGTTGAGCAGGCGGTAGCTGCCGTGGATCTCGGCCGTGCCGCGCGACGGATGGAGCTCTACGTGGAGCCGGACGCCGGTGAGGCGGGGCTGCGGGACGCCGGCGAAGCGGCCGTAGCGGCGCTCGTAGGCGACCTGGTCCGCCGTCCAATCGGCGGCGGTCTCGTACGGGTTGAGGACGTTGGTGTTGTAGAAGACGAAGCCGCCCAGCGCGAGGATCAGCGCCATCGCCGCGGCGGCGGCACTGGCGGCGGGGCGGGTGAAGCGGCGCCGCGCGAGCTGGAGCCGCCATCCCGGGCCGCGCTCCCTGCCGCGCACCCAGAGCAGCTTCGCCGCAACGGCCAGGAGGAGCGCCCACGCCGCCCAGTACAGCTTGAACCAGAGCCACGGCCCCAGCGACGCCCCGAAGCCGCGCATGTCCGAGTACTCCCACCCCGGTCCGGAGCCGAAGACGAGCAGGTTGTGCTCCACCCCCATCGCGGGGGCGAACGCCATCAGCCCGTACGCGATGAGCGCCACGCCGTGGCCGATGAACTTGTGGTCCACCACCACGTGCACCACCAGCGCGAGCAGCGCGAAGAGGAGGTAGTCGGCCAGGTGCAGGCCGAACAGGGTGCGCAGGTACAGGCCGATCTCGAAGTCGTAGTAGCCCAGCATCGCCTGCACGAACATCCCCACCGCCATCATCAGCGCCTCGAATGTGACGAGCACCAGCCCGAGCCCCGCCAGCTTCCCGGCGAAGCGCACCCACTCCGGCACCGGCGCCGCGTCCGCGATCTCGCCGAGCCCCGCCTCGCGCTCGCGCCACACCAGCTCGCCCGCGTAGAAGACGAGGAGGAGCGGCACGATCATCCAGATCACGTCCTGCGGATTCGACAGCGGAGCGGCGAGCGAATCGACGATCATCGCCGTCGTGGGGAAGAGCGGGACGCCCAGGTGCTCCATCGACTGCGGCCCCAGCATCACCAGGATCATCCCCAGCCCCGCCAGCGCGAGCCCGCCCCAGCTCGTCACGATGTCGCGGTACGATTCCCACGCGATGGCGGCCGTCTGCCCCGCGCGCGTCGCGGCGCCGCGAGTGGATCGGATGCGCGGCACGGCGATGGGCGCGGATTGCGTCGCCGCCGCCAGCGCACCCCGCCGCGCGCTCCAACCGGCGCGGGGCGCGTGATGCGCGAAGCGGAAGCG
>DASVVI010000558.1:0-3190 GCA_036386635.1 Longimicrobium sp. | reverse complement strand
CCTTTGCGCTGCGGGATCTCGACGGAGACGATCTCGCTGGCGAAGTGCCCCGCGGCAATCGCCTTTGCCGCGCGCTGCTGGCTGGCGAAGGCGAACGCGTCCTGGTCTTCGCGCGACACGTTGAACTCCTCCGCCACGATCTCCGCCGTCTCGCCAAGGGAGACGGTCCACTCCTTGGGCATCTTCGGATTCACGAAGCGCCACCCCAGGAGCGAGTCCGCCATCTCGGGGACACCGCGCGCATAGCCTTCCTGCGGCTTGAGCATCACCCACGGCGCGCGGGTCATGCTCTCGACGCCGCCGGCCACGAAAAGCTCCCCCTCGCCGGCGCGGATGGCGTGCGCGGCGGAGCGGACGGCCTGGAGCCCCGAACCGCAGAGCCGGTTCACCGTCTGTCCCGGCACCGTTACGGGTAACCCGGCCAGGAGCCCGGCCATGCGCGCGACGTTGCGGTTGTCCTCGCCCGCCTGGTTGGCGCACCCAAAGATCACGTCGTCGATGCGCGCGGCATCGACACCCGTGCGCGCCACCAGCGCGCGGATGACGTGCGCCGCCAGGTCGTCCGGCCGCACGGAAGCGAGCGAGCCGCCGTAGCGCCCGACGGGGGTACGGACGGCGTCGAGGATGTATGTGTCGGTCATGGAAAAAAGAAGTGCGTTAGTGCGTAAGTGCGTGAGTGCGTTGGAAACCGCGAGGCACCGGCGCACTCACGCACTAACGCACTCACGCACCGGCAGTTCATCCCAGACTCACCCACACGCTCTTCACCTGCGTATACAGGTCGAGCGCGTGCTTCCCCAGCTCGCGGCCGTAGCCGCTCTGCTTGTAGCCGCCAAAGGGGGAAGCGGTGTCCAGGTTGTGGTAGGTGTTGATCCAGACCGTGCCGGCGCGCAGGCGGTGCGCGGCGCGGTGCGCCTTGCCGATGTCGCGCGTCCATACGGCGGCGGCCAGGCCGTAGATGCTGGAGTTGGCGATGTGGATCGCCTCGTCCATGTCCTTGAACGTCGTAATGCCGAGCACGGGGCCGAAGATCTCCTCGCGCGCGATCGTCATGTCCGGCGTTACGCGGTCGAAGATGGTGGGGTTCAGGAAGTAGCCGCGCATCCCGTTGACCTCCACCCGCTCGCCGCCCGTCAGCAGCTCGGCGCCTTCCGCCTTCCCCTTCTCCACGTAGCCGAGCACGCGGTCCATCTGCTCCTGCGACACCAGCGGCCCCAGGCGCGTCTTGGGGTCGAGCGGGTCGCCCGCCTTCATCCCGCCCGCGCGCTTCAGCAGCTTCTCCACGAATTCGTCGCGGATCGACTCCTCCACCAGCAGCCGCGAGCCGGCGGTGCATGCCTGGCCGGCGTTGTAGAAGATCGCCATCGCGGCGCCCTTGACCGCGGCATCCAGGTCTGCGTCGGCCAGGACGATGTTGGGGCTCTTGCCGCCCAGCTCCAGCGACACGCGCTTCAGCGACCCCGCGGCCTCGCGCTGGATGATCTTGCCGACCTCGGTGGAGCCGGTGAAGGCGATCTTGTCCACGTCCGGGTGCTTCACCAGCGCAGCCCCCGCCGACTCGCCGAAGCCGGTGAGCACGTTCAGCACCCCCGCCGGGAGCCCCGCCTCCGACGCCACGCGCGCCAGCTCCAACGCGGTGAGCGGGGTCTGCTCGGCGGGCTTCAGCACCATCGTGTTTCCGCAGGCGATGGCGGGCGCCACCTTCCACGCGGCCATCTGCAGCGGGTAGTTCCACGGGATGATGGCCCCGCACACCCCCATCGGCTCGCGGCGCGTGTAGTTGAGGTACGGGCCGGGCACGGGGATGACGTCGCCCTCGATCTTGTCCGCCCACCCCGCGTAGTAGCGGAAGCAGTCGATCGACTCCTTGACGTCGATCATGCGCGCCTCGCGCACGGGCTTGCCGTTATCCATCGCCTCCATGCGCGCCAGCTCGTCGGCGCGCGCCTCCAGCCCGTCCGCGATGGCGTACAGGATGCGGCCGCGAGCGCGGGCGTCCATCCCGGGCCAGGGGCCGTTCTCGAACGCCTCGCGCGCGGCGCGTACGGCGCGGTCCACGTCCGCCTCCGCCGCGGACGCCACCTGCGTCAGCGGCTCGGCCGTGGAGGGGTTCATCGTGTCGAAGGTGTCCCCGGACTCCGCGGCCTGCCACTCGCCGCCGATGTAGAGCTTCCCGGGCTGGATGTCCATCATGTGGTCTGCCATTTGTCCTGAGACTCCGTTACTGGAAACAGCGGGGGAACGTGGAACGGGGAACGGCGACGGCGTGCTTCCGGCCGTTCCCCATTCCCCGTTCCCCATTCCCCACGGTCGTTACTTGCCCGTGAACTGCGCCGCCCGCTTCTGCACGTACGCGTTCAGGCCTTCCTTGGCGTCCTGCGAGTTGAAGAGGAGCGCCTGCAGCTCGCGCTCCAGCGCGAGGCCCTGCTCCAGCGGGAGCTCGGCGCCGCTCTGGCAGGAGCGCTTGATGTTGCCCACCGCAAAGGTGGCCTTGCCGGGGCGCGTGAACTGGCGCGCGTACTCCAGCACCTGGCCCAGGAACTCGTCGCGCGAGCCGGCGTCCAGCACCTTGTTGACGATCCCCAGCGACTCGGCCTCTTCGAACTCGAAGTTGGTCCCCTCCACCATCAGCTGGATCGCCTTGGAGGTGCCCACCAGCTTGGTGAGGCGCTGCGTGCCGCCCGTGCCCGGGAGCACGCCCAGCGCCACCTCGGGGAGCCCTACCTTGCCCGCCCCGCGCCGCGCGATGCGCAGGTCGGCCGCCATGGCGATCTCCAGCCCGCCGCCCACCGTGTGGCCGTTGAGCGCCGCGATCACCAGCTTGGGCGTGTGCTCCAGACGCAGCAGCGTCTCGTTGGCGTGCAGGCAGAAGTAGTACTTCCAGGTGGGGTCCGCCTGCTGGAGCATGTTGATGTTGGCCCCCGCGCAGAAGAACTTCTCCCCCTTGCCCACGATCACGATCACGTCGACCGTCGGGTCGAAGCGCGCGCGGAGGATGGCGGCGTCGATCTGCACCATCATCTCGTGCGTGTACGTGTTCGCCGGCGGATCGTCCAGCGTAAAGATCGCGACGCCTTCCTGCACCTCGTAGTGAACCAGCGTCCTGGTGTCGCTCTGCGTTTCGGTGGTCGCGTTCGCCATCTTTGCTCCGGGTGTTGTAATAAGTAACGGTGTGTGCGCGCCGGTCAGG
>DASVVI010000557.1:0-3556 GCA_036386635.1 Longimicrobium sp. | reverse complement strand
CGAGCTGGGGTACGGGCGCGATGTGGACGCCTTCCGCGACCGGATTCCCTTTCCGGAGACGCGCGAGTACGTGAAGGTGGTGCTTCGGAACGCGGCCGTGTACCGCAGGCTGTACGGCGGGGAGCGCGATCCGGGGCTCGTTTCGGGAGACTGACGGTCATCCGTTCCGACGGCGTTGGATCTCTCGGGGCAGAGGTGGGTAAAGTGTTGCCAGGAGCGGCTGTGCGATGTAGAGTTGTTGGCGGCGCGCACCGTCCGCGCTGATTCCTTCGCCGTTCGTCCCCCGCAAGCCGATGCAATCCCGATCCATTCTCGCTGCGCTGGCGCTCGCCGGCGGGCTGGGCGTACTCGCCCCCGAGGCGGCTGAAGCCCAGACGCTGCGCGGCTCCCCGTCCAGCGTGGAGCGCATGTACAGGCAGGCGCGCAGCCATGCGCTCCCCTTCTACCGCACTCCGCGCGGCGTGCGCGCGGCCGCGGCGGATGGGGAGCTGGTGCGCCTCAGCGGGAACTCGAACTACCGCGTAGCGGGCGTAACCTATCCGTACGCGCTCGCCACCACGCGCACCTTTGTGCAGCGGCTGGCGGAGCAGTACCGCGACGTGTGCGGCGAGAAGCTGGTGATCACCAGCGCGATGCGGCCGTCGTCATTCCGCCTCTTCAACTCGGTGGACAAGTCGGTGCACCCCGCGGGGATGGCGGTGGACATCCGCATCCCGCAGCGCTCGCGGTGCCGGTCGTGGCTGCGGCAGCGGCTCCTGCACCTGGAGACGCGGGGTGTGGCGGAGGCGACCGAGGAGCGGCGTCCCCCGCACTTCCACGTCGCCGTCTTCCCCGCCCCGTACCGGCGCTACATCGGCGGCGAGTCGAAGCCGGCGGCGCAGAAGGAGGAGGCGCGGGTGGAGCGCCCCGCCTCCAGCCCCACCTACCGCGTGCGCAACGGTGACTCGCTCTGGTCGATCGCCCGGCGCCACGGCACGAGCGTGGAGCGCCTGCGCGCCGCCAATGACCTGAGCGGCTCGCACGTGAAGCCCGGCCAGACGCTCGCCATCCCCACCCGCTGAACCTCGCGATTGGGCAGCAAAAAGCCGCGCGACGGAATCCCGTCGCGCGGCTTCCTCTTGTCATCCTGAGAGAGCCGCCTCACCGATGACGCCGCGCCCTGCAGCTTGCGGCGGCGAGCGAAGGATCTAGCCGGCGAGCCGAGGGGGGTGCGGGTTGCGCCGGCGCCTAGTTGCGCGCAGTAGATCCTTCGCTCCGCGCCAAGGCTGTGGAGCACGGGCCAGGACTGAGAGGCGCGTCGCTCAGGATGACAGAAGGGGATGCTGGCCCGGCCCGCTCGCCGCGCCTCCATTCTCCATTCTCCATTCCCCTCAGTAATACGGATTCGCTCCCGCCGTGTGGTCCGTCAGGTCCACGATTTCGCGGAGCTCGGGGACCTCTTCGCGGACCATGCGCTCGACGCCCTGGCGGAGGGTGGCGGCGGAGGCGGCGCATCCCTGGCAGCCGCCGCTCATCCGCACGTAGAGGACGTCGTCGGCGAGGTCGACCATCTCCACGGCGCCGCCGTGCGAGGCGATGCGGGGGTTGATCGATTCCTCCAGGACGCGCTGGATCCGCTCGGCCAGGGGGCTGTCCGCCCAGGCGTGGGAATCCGAGACGACCGGCTCGGGGCGGCGCTTCGACTCGGGGGTCTCCACGGTGAAGCCGTCCTCGTCGCTCCACCGGATGGTGGCGCCGCCGAGCAGGGTGGAGGTGTCCAGGTTCAGCAGGACGCGGATGCCATCGAGGTTGATGGCGATCTCCGTGCGCTCCTTGTCCTCGCGCTCCACCAGGGTGATCTCGTACGGGCGGTCCAGCGGGCTGCGCGGGGCATCCGCGCCCCGCGCGAGCGCGATGCGCAGCGCTGGATCGCGCACCACTTCAGCATCGACGAGGGACTGGACCTTGGCGCGCGCGTTATCCGTCAACTGAATCATCAGTGTGCTTCCTCAGCGGGGTGGGATCGGCCACGGGTGAATACCCCCCGCGCAGGTCCCGGTTCGGTTGCGTCCCAAGGTAGCGGGTGCGGAGTGCCAAGTCGAATGCGTCGCGAGGCAAACATCCCATTTGGCTCACGCGGAGGCGCGGAGACGCAGAGAGAACAACAAGAAGAGCTCTCACAGGGAGAACATAAGAGGAACTTAAGGCTATAGAGAACAAGTTCTGCTGTTCTTGCTCTGTGTCTCTGTGCCTCTGTGTGAGCCAGCAGTTGCAGTTTCTCGGCGTCTCCGCGTCTCCGCCGTGAGCCCTGCAGTAAAAAGGCGCGCCGCCCCGATGCATGGGGCGGCGCGTCGATTTTCCGAAACCGGAAAGAGCTCAGTTCCTCGTGTTCTCCCTGCCACGCCCGCGACCACGGCCCTCGCCGGGGGCGGGGACGGATGCGGGAGGACCCGCGTCGCCGCGCTTGCCGCGCTCGCCGGGGTTGGCGTTGGGCGCGCGGCTGGGGGCGGGCTCCTGCTGGCCGGAACGCGCCGCGGCCGCCTCGCCGGGAAGCTCGCGAAGGGCATCGGGGCCGCGGCTCATGGCGGCCCTCACCCGGGCCAGCGCCCGCTCGCTCGCCTCGCCGGCGCGCACCAGCTGGCTGAGCACGGCGATGGCCATCGCCCGCTGCGGAGCGGGGGCCTGCGCGGAGAGCGTGTTCAGCACCTCGGGCGTGACGCCCGACTCCAGCGCGTCGGCGCCCATCGACAGGTCCGTGGGCGCCACGCCGCGCGCGCCCATCGCCTGCCGCGCACGCGCCAGCAGCTCCAGGCGGTGCTCCACTGCGCCCGCGATGCGCACTTCGGGGATGCCCTTGGCGCGCCCTTCTACGACCTTGCTGTCCAGCAGCGCGACCGGGATCTGCATCTCGGCGGCGCGGCGCCGGGCCGCTTCGATCCTCTGCTCCGGCCCCGGCTGCGCTACGGCCCCCGCGGGGGCGAGGAGCGCCAGCAGCAGCGTGGCGAGGAAAACTGGTTTCATCTCCTACAACTCCAGGTGCTTGAGTAGTACCGTAACACCGGTCTGACGACCTACGTGCGTGCTCCGTCACAAACCGACGTAGTGTGCATCAACCTACTACCAGGACGGCCGAGCTCCCCCCCATTCCGTCGCTCACCAGTGGCAACCCCGGCGGCACCAGAAAGGTCCCGTCCGCCTTGCGGAAGCCGTAGTGATGCACCCCGCGGGGGACACGCAAGGTGGCCGTCCAGAACTCCCCGTCGGCAAGCATCGGCACGGGCTGCCAGCCGGTGAAGTCGCCGAGCACGGCGGGGGCGAGGGTGTCGCCCTCCGCGCGCGGGAGGCGAAAGGTGACGCCGTCGCTCGCCACCACCGGGAGCGGCGCGGTGGGACGGGCGGACGCGGGACGCCGGCCGAAGCCGCGGCGCACGCTCACGCTCCAGCTTCGCCGCGGAACGCTGCTGTAGAGCGGGTCCGCGGGCTCCTGACGGAAGGCGCCCGACAGCTCCGTGCGCCCCGCCAGCCGCAGGCTCGCGCCGATGCCGGCCGCGGTGGGGGGCTTCGGGTCGTCCGGGTC
>DASVVI010000556.1:0-3912 GCA_036386635.1 Longimicrobium sp. | reverse complement strand
GGCTGCTGAATGGTTGACAGGGTGCGCAAATCACCATCAGATCAATCGAAAGTCCGGCCACTGCTTCCGCGAGCGCCACGGCTGTTGAAGGCGCGGTAATGTCATCTTCGATGAAGGTTACTTCGGGGTGATTGAGGCGGTACGTTTCCGACGCTACCGGATCATTGTCCACGGCCGCGACGATAGCCCATTCGGCTGCCTTGAGTCCGGCTGTGACCCCACCCGAACCACAAAACAGATCGATCGCAGTCCGCGGCATGTGCCCCCTTTTTGTCTCCAGTTCTGGATAATCGCACGTAACGGCGCCGCGTGCCGCGCGCACAATCTTGAAATATAGCCTCCAAGCCAGGGCTCTTGACAAGGGGTAGCGATCACCAACCTGACGCACGGGCTCGCGACACCGGATCTAGGGGCTGCCCGTGCCTTGTTTCCACAATCCTTGCCGTACGGAGCCGGGGGCATTCGCCCCCGGCTCTTTTTCGGTTGAGCCAGCTTAGTAGCGGATCCTCCAGGGACTATACGCACGTGCGCGCCCAGTCCCGAACGGGCCCCTCCAGCAGCCTCGACGGCGTTCCAGCGGAGGTCGAGGTACCAGCAGGGTGACATAGCGAGCCGTGACCGGAAGGCGCCTTAACGCTCGCTGCGCTGAAAGCAAACCCCGTTATCGCCTCGCACGCTAAGCAAACCCACCCGCTAGACCCACGAGGAGTTGGGCACAGGGCGAACGCTCCGCCGCCGCTGCGCTACGTCCGCGAGGCGGCGCTCGGAACTGCGCCGACGCCCAGCCGGGCGGCCAGCCCTTCACCCCTGCGCGTTGTGTGGGCGATTCGGTCGATCAGGTAATCGAGACGTACGGCCATCTGATGCCGGAGAACTTGGCCGAGGGCTCGCGATGATCGACCGTGAAACCGGCTGGCGCGAGCTGTCCCCGCCAGCGGACGAAGTCGCGGTCACGCGCGCCGAGATCGTCCGGCTGCGGGAGGACCTGCAGGCCACACAAAAGCGGCTTGAACGCACCACCGCCCGCAGGGGCTTCCCTGCGGGCGGTGGATACCGAATCCGGAGCTACCCGGTGAAACTCCCGGTGAGCGTTTGTAAACCCCTCACCGGCAACGACTTCAGTACATGTCGCCCATGCCGCCGGGCATGCCACCGCCGCCGCCGGCGCCGCCGGAGCTCTTCGGCTCGGGGCGCTCGACCACCACCGACTCGGTGGTGAGCAGGAGGCCGGCGATGGACGCGGCGTTCTGGAGCGCCGTGCGCGTGACCTTGGTGGGGTCGATCACGCCGGCCTGCACCAGGTCTTCGTACTCGTCCGTACGGGCGTTGTAGCCGTACGAGTTGCTCTCGTTGTCGCGCACCTTGGCGACCACGATGGAGCCCTCGACACCCGCGTTCTGCGAGATCTGGCGGATCGGCTCCTCGAGCGCGCGCTCGATGATCCGCACGCCGATCTGCTCGTCCGCGTCTTCCAGCTTGAAGCTCTTCAGCACGGCCTGGGCACGAAGGAGCGCCACGCCGCCGCCGGGGACGATCCCCTCTTCCACCGCGGCACGCGTCGCATGGAGGGCGTCCTCCACGCGGGCCTTCTTCTCCTTCATCTCCGTCTCGGTCGCGGCGCCCACGTGGATCACCGCCACACCGCCGGCCAGCTTGGCGAGACGCTCCTGCAGCTTCTCGCGGTCGTAGTCGCTGGTGGTCTTGTCGATGGCGGCGCGGATCTCGTTGATGCGGCCCTTGATCAGGTCCTGCTCGCCGGCGCCGTCCACCACCGTGGTGTTGTCCTTGTCGATCACGATCCGCTTGGCGCGGCCGAGGTCCGACAGCACGGCGTTCTCGAGCTTGAAGCCGACCTCTTCGGAGATCACCTGGCCGCCCGTGAGAACCGCGATGTCCTGCAGCATGCTCTTGCGGCGGTCGCCGAAGCCCGGGGCCTTGACGGCCGCGACCTTGAGGGTGCCGCGCAGCTTGTTGACGACGAGCGTGGCCAGGGCCTCGCCCTCCACGTCCTCGGCGATGATCAGGAGCGGGCGGCCCATCTGCGCCACCTTCTCCAGCACCGGGAGGAGGTCCTTCATCGACGAGACCTTCTTGTCGTGGATGAGGATCATCGCGTCCTCGAGCACCGTCTCCATGCGGTCCGGATCGGTGATGAAGTACGGCGACAGGTAGCCGCGGTCGAACTGCATCCCCTCCACCGTCTCCAGCGTCGTCTCGAGGCCCTTGGCCTCCTCGACGGTGATCACGCCGTCCTTGCCCACCTTCTCCATCGCGTCGGCGATGAGGTTGCCGATCTCCTCGTCGGAGTTGGCGGAGATGGTGCCGACCTGCGCGATCTCCTTCTTGCCGGCGGTCTCAACCGACATCGACTTCAGCTGGGCCACCACCTGCTCGACGGCCTTGTCGATGCCGCGCTTGAGCGACATCGGGTTGGCGCCGGCGGTGACGTTCTTGAGGCCTTCACGGAAGATGGCCTGGGCGAGCACGGTGGCGGTGGTGGTGCCGTCGCCGGCCAGGTCGCTCGTCTTGGTCGCGACCTCCTTCACCATCTGGGCCCCCATGTTCTCGATGGGGTTCTCCAGCTCCACTTCCTTCGCCACGGTCACGCCGTCCTTGGTGATGAGCGGCGAGCCGAACTTGCGGTCGATCACCACGTTGCGCCCCTTGGGGCCCAGGGTGACCTTGACGGCCTCCGCCAGCTGGTCCACGCCCTTCTTGAGCGCGGCGCGGGCGTCGGTGCTGAAAACCAGCTCCTTGGCAGCCATATTGTCTCTCCTATCTAGAGTTGCGTACGGAAAAGTTCACTTGGGAATGCGACGCGGTGGGCTCAGCCCACCACCGCGAGCACGTCGGACTCGCGGAGGATCAGGTACTGCTCGTTGTCCACCGTCACCTCGGTGCCGCTGTACTTCCCGTACAGCACCTTGTCGCCGACCTTCAGCTCCATCTCGACGCGCGCGCCGTCTTCCACCTTGCCCGGCCCGACGGCGACGACTTCGCCCTGCTGCGGCTTTTCCTTGGCGGTGTCCGGGATGTAGAGCCCGCCACGCATCTGCTCCGTGTCCTCGAGCGCCTTGACGACGACGCGGTCGGCGAGCGGCTTGACCTTGATCTCAGTCGCGGTGGCCATATGATGACCCTCCCTGGATTGAGTAGTGGGTGTGGAATCCTCTTGTTAGCACTCTCACCCCGAGAGTGCTAACGACGCGGCAAGATAGCACCGCGCGCCGCGCTGTCAAGCGCGGCCGGAACGGTGCGCCCTCTTTGCACCTGCCGTTCCGCCGTGGTGCGCCAATATGGCTTTCCAGGTGCGCCGGAGCGGCGGACCGGCTGTCAATCTGGGGAGCGGACGCTGTTGTGGCGAGCGGGCGCGCCCCAGTAGTTTGAGGGTCCCACCGCATCCCCACCCACACACGAGCGTCTTACATCATGAAGAATCTTTTCGAACCGGCACGGGCCGCCGAAGTGAAGGAGCGGCTGCTGCGGCTGCGGGCGGACAGCGTGCGCGAATGGGGGAAGATGAGCCCGGCGCAGGCGGTGGCGCACTGCGCCATCGGGATGGAGATGGCGCTGGGCGACACGCGGCCCCCGCGCATGCTGGCCGGACGCATCTTCGGGAGGATCGTCAAGACGCTCGCACTCCGCAACGACGATCCAATCCGCCGCAACACCCCTACTGCGCCGGATCTGCTCGTCGCGGACGAGCGCTCGCTGGACACCGAGCGCCAGCGCCTCCTACGCCTGATCGACCGCTTCACCGCCGCGGGCCCGGCGGGATGCACCACCCACCCGCACGCCTTCTTCGGGCGCATGACCCCGCAGGAATGGGGGATCCTGATGTACAAGCATCTGGACCACCATCTGCGGCAGTTTGGGGCGTAGGGTGCGTGAGTGCGTGAGTGCGTTAGTGCG
>DASVVI010000555.1:0-5290 GCA_036386635.1 Longimicrobium sp. | reverse complement strand
CGACAGCACGCCGTCCGCGTGGGAGCTGGGCAGCACTTGGAGCGGGCCGTTGTCGGCGTCACAGTCGTCCAGGTGGAGGCGGACGGTCAGCATGTTCCGGAGCACCCCGACCGGCGGCTGGACGTGCGGCACCCCGGCCTTGACCGACCACGGCCCGAACCCCGGCACGTCCCGCCGTTCGCGGACGGCGATCGACAGGTCCTGGTGCCACGCCACCTTCCAGTTCGCGTCGGGCGTCTTGTCGAAGAGGATGCCGCGCACGGGAAAGGCGCCCGCGCCGAGCACGGGCTCCACCAGCGCACGTACGGCTGGTGACTCCGCCAGCGCGCGCACTTCGGGCACCGCGTCCAGGAGGTTGCGGATGGCGTACACGCTCTCGCGCCGGCGCGCGCCCTCGGCGCCGCCCGCGGCGTCCAGTGCGTGGAGGAGGCGCTCGACCTCAACGCGCTCGATCACGTCCGGGACGATCGCGTAGCCGTCTTCTTCGAGCTGGGCGAGCCAGTCAGCGTTCATCGGGAAAACCCAGGTATTCCGCCGGCACCGCGTCCGTGAGCCACACGCCGTTGGCGGAGCGGTAGAAGCGGTGCCCGGCGGCGTGCATGCGCGCGGCGTCGACGCGCAGGATGGCGGGGCGGCCGTGACGCGCGCCGACCGTCGTGGCCGTGTCCGCGTCGGCGGAGAGGTGGACGTGGCGGCGAGATCCGGGGACCAGGCCGTCGCGGCGGATGGAGTCCAGGAAGCGCGTCGCGGTGCCGTGGAAGAGGACGGGCGGCGGCTCCACCGGCTCCAGCCCGAGCTCCACTTCCACCGAGTGGCCCTGGCTGGCGCGGATCATGGCGCCGTCGTCGCTGAGGGCGAAGCGCTGCTTGTCGTTCTCGGCCACCACGCGGCGCAGCGTGGCATAGTCGAGCGGCACACCGGCGCGCGCGGCGGCGGCGAGGAGGTCGTCCACGCGCGTCCAGCCGGCTTCGTCCAGCTCCACGCCGAACTTCGCCGGTTCGTGGCGGAGCACGAGGCTCATCCACTTGCTCAAATGCGTGAGAGAACCCGTCATCGCGGGCGTACCCCTCCGGCTGCCGCGCTGAGCGTCTCTTCGGTCTGGCCGAGGAGGTGGCGGCGGACGCGGTCGAGGGCGATCTGGGCCGTCATCCCCTTGACCCACTCGCGCCCGCGGTCGCCCACGTCGTAGCGGCGCGACCAGACGCCGCCCTCCCACGCCACCGCGATGCACACGGTGCCCACCGGCTTCTCCTCCGTGCCGCCGCCGGGGCCCGCGATGCCGGTGGTGGAGACGCCCAGGTCGGCTCCGGCCAGCCGGCGCACTCCCTCCGCCATCTCCTCCGCCGTCTGCGTGCTGACGGCGCCGTGCTCGTGCAGGGTGTCCGCGCGCACGCCCAGGACGCGCTCCTTGGCCTCGTTGGAGTACGTGGCGACGCCGAGGAGGAAGTACGCCGAGCTTCCGGGGACGTCGGTGATGCGGTGCCCGATCAGCCCGCCGGTGCACGACTCCGCGACGGCGAGCGTCAGCCCACGCTCCTTCAGCAGCTTGCCGACGGTCTCCTCCATCCCCTCATCGCCGATGGCGTAGACGTGTGTGCCGAGCCGCTCGCGCACGCGGGCCTCCAGCGCGTCGAGGCGCCCCTCCAGGTCGTCGCCGGGCGCGCCGCTCACGGTGATGCGGGCCTGCACGCGCGGGAAGGCGGCGCGGAAGGCGAGGCGCGCCTCCGCGGGATCGACCACGCCCACCAGCAGCTCGTCCAGCTTGCTCTCGGCGAGCCCAAAGGTGCTGAAGACGCGCGACACGAAGCGCCGCCCCGGGTTGCGCGCCGCGGCCCAGGGGATCAGCGTCTCGCGCGCCATGCGCCGCATCTCGCGCGGCACGCCGGGGAGGCAGGCGACGAAGCGCGTCACGCCCCCGCGCTCCACGGGGCAGATGATGCCGGGCGCGGTGCCGGTGGGGTTGGGGATAACGGTGGCGCCTTCCGGGATCAGCGCCTGCTTGCGGTTGTTGGCGGGCATCTCGATGCCGCGCGCGCGAAAGATTCCCTCGATGTGCGCCAGCGACGCCTCGTGCATCACCATCGGCACGCCCGCCAGCCGCGCCACGCACGCGGTGGTGAGGTCGTCCGCCGTTGGGCCCAGCCCGCCCGTGCACACGACGATCTCCGCCTCCTCCAGCGCGCGCTCCAAGGCGCGGACGATGGCGTCCTCATCGTCCGTCACCGCGAACACGGCCACCGGCTCCACGCCTACCGCGCGCAGCTCGCCGGCCAGGAACCCGGAGTTCGTATCCGTCGTCAGCCCCGCGACGATCTCGTCACCGATGGCCAGCAGCGCGGCATTCATGATCAGTTTCGTGGAAGAAGCCTCACACAGAGAACACAGAGGGAACTGCAAGCCACAGAAAAACCCTTCTGCGGTTCTTGCTGTCTCCTCTGTGGCTCTGTGTGAGACGGCAGTTAATCCTTTCCCTTCCGCATGCCGCGCAGCGCGCCCTTGACCGCTTCGCGGGGCATGCGCGTGAAGCCGTTGAACTCGCCGCCCGACGCCAGCCACTCGCCGCCGTCGATGGTCACGCACTCGCCGTTGATGTACGGCGATGCATCGGAGACCAGGAACGCCGCGAGGTTGGTGAGCTCCTCGTGCTCGCCGAAGCGCTTCATGGGGATGCGGTTGCGCGCCTCGGCCTCCAGCTCGGGGGTGGGCATCAACGCCTTCCACGCGCCTTCGGTGGGGAACGGGCCGGGGGCGATGGCGTTGGAGCGGATGCCGTAGGTGGCCCACTCCACGGCCAGCGAGCGCGTCATCGCCAGCACCCCCGCCTTGGCCGCCGCCGAGGGCACCACGAACGCCGAGCCCGTCCAGGCGTACGTCGTGGCGATGTTGAGGATGCTGCCGCCCTTTCCGCGCTCGATCATGGCGCGCCCCACCGCCAGCGTGGCGTGAAAGGTCCCGTAGAGCACCGTACCCACCACCGCGTGGAAGCCGTTGGGGGAGAGGTCCTCGGTGGCGGAGAGGAAGTTGCCGGCGGCGTTGTTCACCAGGACGTCGATCCCGCCCCACTTCCCCACGACGGCGCCCACCATCGTCTCCACCTGCGCGAAGTCGCGGACGTCGCACGGCACGCCGAAGACGCGCTCGCCGGTGGCGTCGATCTCCCCGGCGGCACCCTGGAGCCGCTCCTCGCTGCGCCCCGTGATCGCCACCCGCGCGCCCAGCGACGCGAAGCGCTTCGCCATGGAGAGCCCCAGCCCGGAGCCGCCCCCCGTCACCAGCACCACCTTGTCCGCCAGCAGGTCGTCGCGGAACATCTCCCTCTCCCGTTGCCGTCCACCCCCGGAGCCGCGCATTCCCCCGCGCGGCGGCATCGCCGGAAAGGCTACCGCCCCCCGGCCAGCGGCGAAAGGGCGGGGGAGAACGAAGCGGGCCCGCTCCCCTGGACTGGAGAGCGAGCCCGGCGCGGGGCGGACGAAGTGTGAGCGCTACGGCCTCAGCTCCACCGACCAACGCACGACCGAGCGGGTGAAGACGCTGACGAACGACGAATCGCCCCTGGATTCCACCTGGAAACCGCGGTTCGCCGTCACCTCCACCTCGAGGACGTTGGAGCTGTCCGGGGGCACCGAGGCGGCGGGGACCACGATGCGGGAGGGGAGCGGCCCGGAGCTGCTGATGTTCAGCCTCTGCCGCCCACGCGTGAGATCCAGCCGCCAGAACTCGTAGAGCGCCGGGCCCAGCTCGGCGGAGGATGTCCCCTGCGAGAACGGAAATACCAGGTCCGTGCCCCGGGCGACGGTCAGCTTCGCGGGGCCGCTCCGGGTCCAGACCGGCGCCCGAAACGCCGCCGGAAAGAACTCCACCCCCTTCACCACGGGGAGCGTCACCCCCACCACCCCCGCGCCGAGCGCGCCCGGCGCGACCACCAGCGTGCTGTCGTAGACCCGTCCCGTCCCCTGCGCGCGCGGCCTGGGGCGCAGCGCCTGGCCCAGCACCCGCAGCGAGTCGTCCACGAACTGGATATGCGTCGCCTGCACGCCGATCCCCCCGTTGACGTGCAACGAATCCGCACCCTCCACCGGCTGCGTCAGATCCAGGTTCACACTCGCCCCCGTGCGCCCCGCGAGCGCGTACTCCGGCGAGGTCACGTCCACGAAGTCGACGCACCCCGCCAGCAGAACCAGCGCCGCAACGAGGACGCGCTTCATGGTTCGGCCAGCGCGGAGGCTTCCATCTCCCACGGGCGCCGGTCGTGCTCGTCGATGACGGTTGCGAGCGCGGCGATCCCGAGCACGGAGAGGTCCACGTCGAACCAGCGGCTCAGGAAGCGCACGAGGGGAAGGTGCTCCGCCCCCCACTCCTGCAGCGGCCGCCCGGCGGCGAAGTAGAGCTGGTCCGCCTGCAGGTTGTGCACGCGCTCGTGCGCAAAGGTCGTGACGGTCTCCCCCGGATCGGAGAAGCGGGTGACGCCCAGGAAGATCGTCCCGGGATACGCGAGCCCGGCCACCGCCCCACCGTCCACGACCAGCTCGTGCGAGGGCGCATCGAACACCATCGCCCCGGCGGACAGGCTGTGTCCGGGGTTCCACTCCAGCTCGGGGCGCGCGACCGCGTACACGGTGCTCGCCAGCGCCAGGGCGTCCACCCTGGCCCGCACGCGCGGCCCGCCGCCCAGCGGACGCACGTAGAAGCGCACCGGCCCCAGCGGGAGCGCCACCTCGTCGAACGAGGGCCGTCCGTGCCCCGCGTTCCACACCATTGACGAGCCGACCGACGCCACCTGCCGCCCCACCAGCCCCGCGCCGGTCCATCGCTCCGCCGCGATCCGCTTTCCCGCGAACACCCCCGCGCCGCCCGCCGCCCCCCGCGCGAAGCCGTCGCGGAACGACCCGCCGCGCGCCTTCTGCACCACCCCGGCCGAGACGGCGCCCACCAGCACGTTGGCGGAGAGCACGGTGAAATCCTCCACCCACCCCGGCTGCGGCGGTTGCGCGGGGCAGAGCCGGGGAAGGGCGAACGTGGCCAGGACGCACGCCAGCGCGGCGCGGAAAGCTCTCATGGATCGTGGCGCGGGGAGGATGAACGGACGGGCGCGAAACATACGCTCCCCCGCGCATCCCGACAACGCGCGCCCGGTTGCGCCCGCCCCGCGCGCGCGGTAACGTTTGCCCGCTCCCGATCCAGCACCCCCTGACACGCGAGGAAGAAGAGAGTGGCGAAGCGACTGATCTCGGCCGAGAACGCCCTCAACCTGCTCCTGGTCTTCGTTCCCATCGCCATGGTGATGGAGTGG
>DASVVI010000554.1:0-3599 GCA_036386635.1 Longimicrobium sp. | reverse complement strand
AGGCGGAGTACCTGGGGCCGGTGGACCCCACGCGGATGCTGGGGGTGCAGGGGCGGGTTGGGTGGCGCGGAGTGGAGATCTCGGCGCTGCTGGACCACCAGGGCGGGATGCGCCGCGCCAACCAGCTCGACCGCCAGCGGTGCAGCGGCTTCCTGCTCACCTGCCAGGCCGCCTTCGATCCCTCCACACCGCTCGCGGACCAGGCGCGGGTGGTGGCGTACGGCCTGGTACCCGGCTTCACCCACGTGGAGGACGCCAGCTTCACGCGCCTGCGCGAGGCCGCCGTGACGCTGTCGATCCCGGAGCGCTGGGCGCGGCGCTTCGGCGGACGCGGGGCGGAGATCACCCTGGCGGGGCGCAACCTGGCGGTCTGGACGCCGTACAGCGGGCTGGACCCGGAGACCAACGCCACCGCGCAGCACCCCATCCTGTTCGCCGAATCGTTCACGCAGCCCCTGCCGCGCACCCTCACCACGCGGCTGGACGTGCGGTTCTGAGCGGAGCGCGGGGAACAGCAGGGCTCACGCGGAGACGTGGAGGCGCAGAGGGAGCGCTTCCGCGTCTCCGCGTTCCGTCACGGTTGAACGCGTGGTGGCGCGTTCCGTGTCTGGAGCCGGAAACGCGCCAACAGGCGGATATTGTCATTCTTGCGGGGGGGAGGTTACATGGTGTACATTAGCGTCCCATTACCCGGTCACCGATCCAGCAGCCAATCTCCATCTCGCCGCAGGACAAGGAGTTAGTCCGTAACTCCCGTTTCCGCCCCAGAGCCGGGGTTCCGCCCGTCACCTCACCGCCGCAGGAGGAGATGAGATTCCGCTCGTCCGCTGAGTCCGTGCCGTCTCCCGTTGTCCAATCTCATCAGACAGTGCATCCCATCAGGAGCAAAAGGATGATCTACAAAGCTCGTGCGATGACGATCCTGCTCTTCGCCGCGCTCGCGGCGGGGCTCGGGATGTCGCCCGATCCACTCGCCGCGCAGGCGACCGGCAGCATCCGGGGCAGAGTCGTGGAGACCGGCTCCAACCGCCCCGTGAGCGGTGCGCAGGTGTCCATCCCCAACACGGCGATCCGCACCGTCACCTCCGGAAGCGGCGAGTACGTGCTGGGCAACGTGCCCGCCGGCTCGCAGCGCGTGCGCGCGTCGCTCATCGGCCACACCACCAGCGAGCAGACCGCGCAGGTCTCCGCCGGCGAGGCGGCCACGGTGAACTTCTCGCTGGCCGCCTCGGCCGTCGCGCTCGACGCGGTGGTGGTGACGGCGCTCGGCCGCACCACGGCGCAGCGCGCGGTGGCCACCTCGCAGCAGACGGTGCGCGGCCCCGAGCTGGCGCAGACGCAGCGCGAGAGCTTCGTGAACGCGCTGCAGGGCCGCGTGGCCGGCGTGGAAGTGGTGAGCACGTCGGGCGTACCCGGCGCCTCCTCGTCCATCACCATCCGCGGCGTCTCGTCCATCAGCAGCAGCAACCAGCCGCTGATGATCGTGGACGGCCTGCCGCTGGACAACAAGACGCTCGCCACGGGCGTGCTCGCGTCCGGCGTGCCGGGCTCCACCACCTCGTTCGAGAACCGCGGCGTGGACTTCACCAACCGCGCGGCGGACATCAACCCCGAGGACATCGAGAGCCTGGTGGTCCTCAAGGGGCCCGAGGCGGCGGCGCTGTACGGGATCGACGCGGCGAACGGCGCCATCGTCATCACCACCAAGCGCGGCAAGGCGGGGCAGGGCGGCGTGGAGTACAGCAACAGCTTCCGCGTCGAGAGCACCAACACCCGGCCGGAGATCCAGCGCACCTACGGGCCGAGCGCGGTGGGCAGCACCACCTTCCTGTACTTCGGCGCTCCGTACGCGGCGGGGACGCAGTTCTACGACAACGTGGACGGCTTCTTCCAGACCGCGCTTACGCAGAAGCACAACCTGGTGTTCAGCGGCGCGGCCGCGGACAACCGGATCAACTACCGGCTGAGCGGCGGCCTCACCAAGCAGGACGGGGTGGTGCCGGGCACGCGCTACGACCGCATCAACCTGACGGGCGCGTCGCAGGCGCAGGTCAACCGCTGGCTGAACGCGGACCTGACGATGCAGTACATCAACGCCGCCAACGACCAGTCGTACAAGGGCGTGGGCGGGCCGCTGATCGGCCTGCTGGTGTGGCCGCAGACGGACAAGGCGAGCGACTACCTGAGCCCGGCCGGCACGCGCCGCCGCCTCACGAACCTCTCCGCGGCGTCCGAGGTGGACAACCCGTACTTCAACATCGACAAGAACACCATCAGCTCGCGCAACAACCGGGTGATCGGCAACCTTGGGCTGGTGCTGTCGCCGTTCTCGTGGGGCAACCTGCGCACGAACATCGGCGTGGACGGCTACACCAACCAGAACCAGCTGCTGCGGCACCCGGAGAGCGCGTACGGCGCCACCTTCAACGGCGTGATCGACGTCGCCGACGACATCACGCGCAACCTCACCTCGCAGACGGTCCTGAACTTCAACCGCCGCCCGATCCGGGGCCGGCTCTCGGTCACGGGCCTGGTGGGGAACGCGGTGCAGGACTTCAAGTCGCACGTGGACGCGCTCAAGGGGCAGAACTTCCTGGAGCCGGACTTCGTGTCGGTGAACAACTCGCTGAACCGCACGGCCGTCACCACCATCGCGCAGCGGCGCCTGGTCAGCGGCTTCGGCAGCGCGACGCTGGACTACGACCAGTACTTCTTCGTGACGGTGACGGGGCGTAACGACTGGACGTCGACGATCCCGCAGGGGGAGAACTCGTTCTTCTACCCGTCGATCTCCACCAGCTTCATCTTCACCGACGCCTTCTCGCGCCTGGGCGACTTCATGACCGGTAAGGTGCGGGCCGCGTACGCCGAGGTCGGCAAGGACGCGCGTCCCTACGCCTACCGTCCGTCGCTGGAGTCGAAGCCCACGTCGTACGGCGGGTTCGGCTACGGCTTCACGGGGCCCAACCCCTTCCTGAAGCCGGAGTTCGCGCGCTCGTACGAGTTCGGCACCGAGCTTGGCTTCTTCGACGACCGGCTGGGCCTGGACGTTACGATGTACCGCAAGCAGACCCGCGACCAGATCGTCAACGACATCCGCGGGAGCTACGCCACGGGCTTCGTGCTCTTCAACCTGAACGGCGCCGAGACGCGCAACGAGGGGCTCGAAGTGACGCTGCGCGCCAACCCGGTGCGCAAGGAGCGCTTCTCGTGGGACGTGCTGGCCAACTTCGACCGCTCGCACGGCGAAGTGATCAAGCTGCCGAACAACCTGCCTGAGTCGTACGTCTCCGACACCTGGCTGTACGGCAACGTCCGCAACGGCACGCAGCCGGGCCTCTCCACCCGCTCGCTGACGGGGCAGTTCTACCTCCGCAACAACAACGGCGACATCCTGATCGACCCCACCAGCGGGCTTCCGCTCCGGTCGGGCTCGTTCATCGACGCCGGCTACGACCGGCAGCCGGACTGGACGATGGGCATCACGAACACGATGCGCTACGGGCGCGCCTCGCTCAGCTTCCTGGTGGACGTCCGCAGGGGCGGCGACGTGCTGAACGCCACCGAGCACTTCCTTACGGTGCGCGGGCTGGCCACCA
>DASVVI010000553.1:0-3089 GCA_036386635.1 Longimicrobium sp. | reverse complement strand
GTGGAGCCGACGGGGAACGGCTACCGGCTCCGGCTGGGGACGGTGAAAGGCAACGCACGCTCCCTCAACGCCGTCGCCGGCATCGGATTCATGACGGGAGCGCTAGGGCTGGGCTCCGCGTTCCTTGGCGGAGCGCCGCAGGACCTGTTCGTACCCGTCTTCATCGCCGCATCGAGCATCGCGGCGTTCGGCGCCAACATCCTTCGCCTCCCCCGCTGGGCCGACACCCGCCGGCGGCAGATGGACTTCATCGCCGCCCGCGCCGCCGCCATCATCGACGGCGACCCGCCCGCGACAGGCTGAAGCAGACGGAGGTTCGCACGGAAGCCCCACGCCAGGACCGGCGTGGGGCTTCTCCGCTTTTCTCTTCCGCGTCTCTGCGTCTCCGCGTGAGGCAAGCCGTTCAGGATGCCCGCCGGCATCGAGATGCTTGCGCGCGGCCGGGATTTCCATCATCCTATTGGCTAACCATAGGGATATGAAACCGGAATCACGCCCCGTACGTATGGGCAACCCATAGGAGCGATAGATGGAAAAACGGGACGTTCAGCCGGGAACGCTCGCGCTCATGATCCTGAAGACGCTCGACGTGCTGGGACCGCTGCACGGCTACGGCGTGGCGCGGCGGATCGAGGAGACGAGCAGGCACCAGCTTGAGCTGAACTACGGCACGCTGTACCCCGCCCTGCTGAAGCTGGAGCAGGAGGGCTTCGTGACGGCCGAGTGGGGCCAGTCGGAGAACAACCGCCGCGCCAAGTTCTACTCGCTCACGCCCGCCGGCCGCAAGGAGCTGGCGCGCGAGCTCCACGAATGGCAGCGGACGGCGGAGCTGATCGCAACCTTTTTCGCACTGAAGCGGGAGCCCGCATGAAAGCGATACGCAGGGCGCTGGCGCGCATGAGCGCCGTCTTCCGGGGCCACACCGGCGCCGACGACGACCTCCGCGCGGAGATGGAGGCGCACCTCCAGATGGAGATCGACGAGAACGTCCGCCGCGGCATGCCGCCCGCCGAGGCGCGGCGCCGGGCGCTGATCGCGTCGGGCGGGCTCACGCAGGCTGTGGAGAGCGTGCGCGAGCAGCGTGGCCTTCCCTGGATCGAGGGCCTCGCCGCCGACCTGCGCTACGCCGTCCGCCACTACCGCCGCACCCCGCTCTCCACCCTCACCATCGTCGTGGTGCTGTCGCTGGGGATCGGCACCAACGTCGTGCTGTTCACCTTCCTCAACTCGATCGCCACGATGCCCGCGCCGGGAATCGCGCGCGACGCATCGCTGGTGCGCATCCGCGGCACCGTGCGCGCGGAGGGGACGGGCGATGCGCAGCCGCGCCTGCTGTCGTGGCCGGAGGTGCAGGAGTACGCGGGCCGCGCGGAGCTGTTTGGCGGCGTGGCGGCGTACGCCGACGAGTCCGCCCTCGTGAACCTGGGCGATGCGGACGCCGTCATCGTCCGGCTGATCTACGCGACGCCCAACTACTTCGGCATCCTGGGCGTGCACCCGGCGCTCGGCGCCGCGCCGCCCGCGGAGAGGGACGTCATGCGCATGACGTCGCCGCCGACCGCGATGATCAGCCACGCCATGTGGCGCCAGCGCTTCGGGGGCGAGCGCGGCGTGATCGGCCGCACGATTCGCGTCAACGGCTTTCCGGTGGAGGTCGTGGGCGTCGCGCCGCCGGGCTTCACCGGCACCGATGGCGGCGGCGGAATGACGATGTGGATGCCGCTCGCCGCGTATCCCATGCTCCAGAAGCGCACCCCGGCGGCGTTCATGAGCCGCGACAGCCAGTTCCTGGGCGCGGCCGCCCGGCTGCGCGCGGGAGTCACGGCCAGGGGCGCGACGCCGGTGGTCGCCGGGATCGCGGGGCGCGCGCTCGTCTCGCCGCGGAACGATGACGCGGGGACGGACCTCGCGCGCAACGAGACGCCCGGCGCCGACGTCGTGCCGATGCTCGCCAGCAACAGCCGCATCAGCCAGCGCGCGGACCTGCTCGTCTCCGGGGTGGCGGCCGGCGGGTTCGCGCTGCTCGTGCTGCTCATCACCTGCACCAACGTCAGCGCGCTGATGGTGGGGATGGCCGTCGCGCGGCGGCGCGAGATCGGCGTGCGGCTGTCGCTGGGCGCGCCCCGCAAGCGGCTGATCCGGCAGCTCCTCACCGAGAGCGTGCTGCTGGCGCTCGGCGCCGCCGCGGTCGGTCTCGCGATGACGGCGGGCGGGATCCGCGTGCTCGGGGCGATGCTGGAGGGCGTGCAGCTCGTGGTGGACTGGCGCGTGACCATCGCCACGTGCACGGTCGCCCTCGTCACCGGCGTGCTGCTCGGCCTCTCCCCGGCGCTGCACGCCACGCGCGTCTCGGTGGGCGAGGTGCTGAAGAGCTCATCGCGGTCGGTCGCGGCCACCCGGTCGCGGCTGCAGCGGGCGCTCGTCGTGGCGCAGATCACCCTCACGCAGCCGCTGCTCGTGGCGCTGGGCGCGGTGGTCGCGACGATGCTCACCGACATCGGCCGCGGCGCCGTGTCCAGCGTGGCCGGCCAGATCGCCGAGGTCGAGCTCGATGCGTGGTCGGGCAGGGTGGCCGGGGCGGAGCGCGAGTCCCGCATCGCCGCGGCCGTGGAGCGCGTGGCCGCGATGCCCGGCGTCGTCGCGGCGATGCCGATGCAGATGGGCACCATCCTCGCCCCACTCACCGTTCACCCCGCGGACCGCGTCCCCGGCATTAACTACGACGCCGCCATGGAGTCGTACCTGACCGCCGCGCCCAGGGGCTACTTCGGCGCGTTCGGCATCCCGGTGGTGCGCGGGCGCGACTTCGACGCCCCCGAGTACGCACACCCGGCCGACGGCGTGGCGCGCGCTACGTCGTACGATCGCGCGATAGTCGGCCGCGACCTGGCGCGGCGGGTGTGGGGCGCCGCCGATCCGCTCGGCCGGCGCTTCGTCATCGGACAGCCGGACCGCCCGGGCTCCACCGCGATGGTCGTGGTGGGCGTCGTGGACGAGGCGGCCGCGGGCCCGAGCGAGGCTAACGGGCAGGTCCGCGTGTACGTGCCGTATTCGTCCATGAACAAGGGCGTGGTGGCGCGCACGGCGGG
>DASVVI010000552.1:0-3644 GCA_036386635.1 Longimicrobium sp. | reverse complement strand
GAACTGCCACACCCCCGCCGCGCCCACCCGGCTCGTCGCCGCCGGGCGGAAGCTGGACTCCACCAGCGCGAGGTACAGCAGGTCGCGCGGAACCCTCTCCCGCGCCAGCGCCGCGCGGATGACCGGCTCCAGGTGCCGCATCCGCTCAAGCGCCCTCCGCGTCTCTTCGCGGTGCCCAGGCGCGGTCGCCAGCCGCATCGTCCACGCGTCCACCTCGCCGGCCGGCGTGCGCCCGCCGCTCGCCGCGAGCCGCGCCCTCACCGCCGCCAGAGACTCACCGCTCCTCGCCGGCTCCCGCTCCACGATGGGCCGACGCATCGCGCGCGGCGGTTCCACCGGCGCGGCTTGAGCGACCGGCGCGTGTCCCATCTCCCTCGACCTAAAGCGCCAGGTGGCGAGCCCGGTGGAGAGGGCGAGCCCCGTGAGGAGCAGCGTCCAGACCGTCTGCGACACGCCCGGCGGCGCCGCGGCGAGGCCGCGCGAGATCCGTTTTGGTTGCATGGGGCGGTAAGGGGTTCGTGCCCGCGAATGGCGGAGGGGCACAAATGAAATACCCCGGATCCGGGAGTGCGGCTCCCGGACCAAGGGCTGTTGTTTGTGGATGTTTGCAAAAAGCAACATCAACATGTACGTTCTGCGAACATCAACAAGCGAGGGATCATGGACAGGCTTCCCGACTACCTTGATGCGCTGCAATCCCGCGGACGCTACACGGTCACGAAGGAAGAGATCGTGGGCGCCACCGGGCAACTCCCGCGGACGGCCGAGGCTGCGTTGCGTCGGCTGAAGGAGAAACGCCGCGTCGCCAGCCCGCGCCGGGGGTTCTACGTCATCGTCCCAGCGGAGTACCGGGAGGCCGGGGCGCCTCCGCCGTCCTGGTTCGTCCACGACCTGATGAGCTTCCTGGAGCAGCCCTACTACGTGGGGCTGCTCTCGGCGGCCGAGCTGCACGGAGCGGCCCATCAAAGACCCCAGGAGCTCCAGGTCGTCACGAACCGGCCGACAAGGCCGGTGCAGGCAGGGCGCGGCCGGATCAGGTTCGTGAAGAAGGAAAGGGTCCTGTCCACCCCCGTACAGCTCATGAACACGGGAGCCGGCAGCATACGGGTGTCGACGCCCGAGGCGACTGCTCTGGACCTGGTACGGTACGCACGCGTCTCTGGCTACCTGGACAACGTCGCTACGGTGCTGCGCGAACTCGCGGAAGGGATCGACGCGCGGCTGCTGGCGGAGGCAGCGTACCCTGGCGAGAGCGCCACGGCGCAGAGACTGGGGTATCTCCTTGAGAGGCTCGGCTCCGGCGACAAGGCGGAGCGGCTGGCGAGGGCCGTCGCATCCCATCGCCCCTCGCCCGTGCCCCTGCGCCCGGACATCCCCGAGCGCAGGGGAGCCATTGATTCGCGGTGGCAGGTGATCATCAACGAAGAGGTGGAACCCGACGAATGATCCCGCGCGCATCCATCACCGCCTGGCGACATCACGCACCCTGGGCCGACGACGCGCAGGTGGAGCAGGACCTGGTGCTCACTCGTGCGCTCATCGAGATCTTCAACGTGCCCGCACTCCGCGAGAACCTCGCATTCCGGGGCGGAACGGCCCTGAACAAGCTCTTCCTCGATCCACCCAGCAGGTACTCCGAAGACATCGATCTCGTTCAGCTCACGGCCGGACCGATTGGACCGGTGCTGGATGCGCTGCGCGCCGTGCTCGATCCCTGGCTGGGTGAGCCGCGGCGAGAGCAGGGCGTGATGATGACGGCTCTCGTCTACCGCTTCCATTCGGAGGTCCCGCCGGTGGTGCCTCTCCGCCTAAAGGTGGAGATGAACACGCGTGAGCACGGTTCCTTGATGGGGCTCGTGACGCGCCCTCTGGTGGCGTTGAACCCGTGGTACACCGGCGAGTCGACAATACCGACCTACACCCTGGAAGAACTGCTCGGCACCAAGCTCCGGGCGCTGTTCCAGCGCCGTAAGGGACGCGATCTCTTCGACTTCTGGATCGCCTTCATCAGGGCTGAGGTCGACGATGAAGCAGTCGTGCGATGCTTTCAGCACTACCTGCGTCAGCAGGGGCAGACGGTCTACCGCGACGAGTTCGTGGAGAATCTCGGGAAGAAGGTGGCGCGGGCGGACTTCCTCGACGATGTGACTCCGCTCCTCACCGACGCGGCAGACTACGACGCAGCCGCCGCGGCCGAGCTGGTCCGCACCCGGCTGCTCGTGCACCTGCCGGAACGTCCGCCCAGCGTTCGCCAGACAAAAGCGCAGCACCGGAAACCATCGGGCGAGTAGCCGCCGTCGAACGCACGCTTCAGGGCGCGGAGGAACTGCGGACATCCGTGTGGATCCGGGGTATTTCAAGAGGAGGGAAGGTGGACGCCCCGTGTATGCTTCCCACGTTACCCCACACCCCCGGCCATAGTTTTGCCGCCCTCCGCCGCCGCCCCCAGCCCCGCGCACCTCATCTCCCTGGTCGACACGGAGGCGCGCGCGCCACTGGCCGCCCTCTTCCGCGCCCTGGCCGCCGCCCCGGGCGCCCTGTACCCGCTGGTGTACGTGGGCCCCCTCCCGCGCGGCGAGCTGGTGCGGCGCGAACTGGAGTCCGCCTGTCGCGAGCGCGGGCTGCGGTTGGGAGGTCCCCGCGAGGAAGCCGACGTAGCCCTTGCTTCGCTGGCTGAAGTCGTGGGGGGCGGATTCGCGGCTCGACAGATGGTGGTGTGGGGCGCCCTCGCTTTCCACGCCATCCCGGCGCCGGCCGCGTGTGCGCTGATGGGGGCGCTCCCTTTCGACCCTGCGGATTACGCCGACCTCGCCGCCACCGGGTGGTCGCTGGCGTCGGTGCTGGCGCGCGCCGCCGCCGCGCCTGGAAGGGCGGTGAACCCCGTGATCGTCGAAGGACATCCCGACACGCTGGGCGTTCTCACGGCCGAGGCGCGCATGCGGCTGGGGGTGCGCGGCGTGTACCCGGTGGAGGTCGTCTCCGCGACCGACCTTGTGCGCGGCGACCCTGCGGCGGGCGTGGGTGAGGGCGGTGCGGTCGTGGTGCGCGCGGGGCTTCTTACTGATCCCGCGCAGCGCGCAGCCCTGGTGGAAGCGCTCGCGGCCTGGACTGCGCGAGGCGTTCAGGCAGTGGTGGTGGGCGAGCGGGCCACGCGCGAAAGCCTCCTGGCCGAGCGCGGGTGGAAGCAGGTCGCCGCCCGCGCCGCCTTCGTGATGGCGGCCGACGAGCTGGGCTTCGACGACGAGGACGATGCCGCCTGGCCCGCGCTGGCCGACCTCCTCCCCGGCCACCCGGCCCTTCCGCCGGAGGTGGAGGCGCCCGCTTTCCCCCTGCGCGCGTTCAACCTGCGCGATGTGCTTGAGATCGCCGATGCGCGTCGCGAGAGCGGCACCATCCTCGTCTACGCCGCCGACCGGCTGGGGTGGATCGATGTGGCGGAGGGGACGGCCGTTGATGCGGCGCGGCTGGGCGATCCGGGGGGCGCCGCGCCCAGCCTGATCAGCGCGCGCGTCCAGGAGATGGGGACGTGGGACGACGGCACCGTGGTCGTGGTCTCCGGCCCGATGCAGCCGCGCGCCGGCGTCGTGCTCTCCACGCTGGCGTACGCTCTGACCCGCCTTGCGGACGAACGCGCCGCGGGTCGG
>DASVVI010000551.1:0-20688 GCA_036386635.1 Longimicrobium sp. | reverse complement strand
CGGGTGAACGTGCTGTTAAGTTCTGCGAATGGGTTTTCCTCCCGCTTATCCTCTTTGGCCCGCTTGGGTTGGAAGTGCTCGAAGATCTCCTCCAACGAGCGGAACACCGGTCGCGCGTCCTTGTTCCGCGGCTTCGTGGCCATCGTCAACCCTCCTCGAAGTAGTTATGGAAAAACTGCGGGTTCAGCGTCTTGTCGAAGTAGTGCTTGCGTCGGATCCAGACAAATCCATCCCCTTTTGAAATCACCGCCACATCAATGGGCCCACCCACTGTTTCCTCGGTCATAGAAAACTGCCGCCGAAGTGCGGTGATGTCTACCAGCGATTCCGCCATAGCCGCAAGGCGATCCTTCGGCAAAATCGCGACCACCTCAACGGTGGGGTGCGCGAACTTCTCGCTCCGGTATGCCTCGCCCAGCTTAACAAAGTGTTCTGCAGCCCTTTCAGCGAGGCCTTTGAGCATCTCGCGAAACTCCCTGAGCGACTCACCTCGTTTTCCACTTTCGGTCGCCGCTACCTCAGCAAACCCTTTCAGCGCATGCGCGACCGCCTGCTCAATCACCTCCAGATACTTCTCGTCGACACCTTCCATAAAGGTGTGAACCACATCGATCTGCGCGAACGGGATGATACTCGCCCCTTGAGCCTCCACGTCCCAAGTGACGTGTTGAAGGTAGATCAGATGGTCATCTACTATCCCTTCGATCTTGAATGCACGCAGGGCCGGGTAAACATCGTCCGTTCCATATCCAGCCACGACAAGTCCACTGTCCCCCTCGTTGTGATCCGGAACAGCCTTACAAAGCCAGGCAATAGCGAGATCTACGAGCTTTTCACGGACCGCATCGCTCTGCACATACTTCTCAAAGATGGTTTCGATGCCTTCCAGGATATCATCCTTCCACTTCACCTTCACATTATCCAGAAACTCCTGAGTCAACGTTGGCTGAAGAACCAAGTCTAGAGATCGCTCGTATGCAACATTGATACGACGCTCTGCGATATCCAAGATGTCTTGTTCGGTAGCGGTATCGTGCTCCGTTACAAAAACGGCAATATCGGTTCGAATGTTTTTCCGAATCGTAGAAAAGACATTACTCGCGACCTCTCGGAAGTGAGCCTGTTGAACCGACTCAGGGAAAAAGTTGCGGGCGCGCTCGAGGTAGCGGAGGAAATCATCTGCATAATCCTCGAGACGGGGGAACTCCTTTCGTCCGAGCTGCTTTCGATACGTCTTGACGAGGAGTTCCCACGGTGCGCCTAATAATTGAGCGTTCCCGTACACCATCACCCCTACAGGATGGTGCTTGGAGAGGGCGAAAATCTTGTTCGCTGAGGGTAGAATCTTCGTCCCCCCAGGGGTCCTGATCGTCACGGCGCTGTCCGCTGCAAGCGCGACAGACTCTTTGTTGAGCAGTGCGATCTCAGCTGTCATTCTTGCCTGCCCGCGAATTCGTAGTTGACTTCATGTTCCTCAGCAGCGCTTCGGGGTGGCGCTGCGCCACTTCTAGCAGACGGAGAGTTGCGCCGTCAGGCTGTCGTTGCCCTTGTTCCCAAGCGCGCACTGTACTGCCGCTAACATTTAACATCCCGGCAAATAGTGGCTGAGAAACCCCAAGCTCCTTCCTTACATTTCGGATTTCATCTGGGCTGTAGGAAGGCGGTGGAGTCACCGACGCACGTCGCGCGGTAACGTCTGCCCGATCAGAGCTCTCTCCTGCAAACCCACCCCGAACTCTATCACCCTTCCTCATGGTAGCTCTCCTCTTTGGGCCTGGACTACACCATCCTTCCGGCGGACGTCTGATAGACTAACACACAGTGGCACTCCCGCGCAAGAGGAGTGTACCACTCCGTGTTAGGGCTTACTACCACTAGTAGTTGGAGAGGCTATTGAACGCTTACGGCGCCCACTCAGTATGCCTGGAGGAGCGGTCCTTTTTGCGGAAGTACTCGATCACTGTGCGCGGCTCAGCCGCCTGCCGAGTCGCGGCCATTCCGGTTCTTGCACTATTCGCGCATCCGTGCATCTCGCGAGTAGAGGTTCGGCACGCTCATGGTCGCGTAGCACCCGTGCGCGGGTGGTTGTACACGCGGAGGAGCGCCGCTTCCGCCAGGCGGTCCGCGGCGGCGGCGGACAGGGTGTGGTTGTTGACGAGGATGGAGAAGACCATGCGCTCGCCCGCGGCGGTGGTGAGGTAGCCGCTCAGGGAGCGCACGCCCGAAAGGGTGCCCGTCTTGGCGTGCACGTTGCCCGCGAGCGGCGTGCCCTTCATGCGGTTGCGCAGGGTGCCGTCGACGCCGGCGACGGGCATGGCGGCGTAGAAGACCGCGTAGTTGGGGCTGCGCGTCATCCGCTCCAGGAGCGCCACGAGGTGCTCGGGGGCGACCAGGTTGTAGCGCGACAGGCCGCTGCCGTCCGCGGCGCGGAAGCCGCCGCGCGGGAGCTGCCATGCGCGCGCCAGGGAGTCCTCCACCGCGAGCCCCGCCTGCGCGGTGCCGGCGTTGCGGATGCGGCGGCCCATCGTCTTCAGCAGGATCTCGCCGTACTGGTTCTGGCTCGGCTTCAGGAAGGCGGCCAGCACCTCCGGCATCGGCGGGGAGGTGTGGACGAAGAGAGGCGTCGTAGCGCGGCGCGCGGTGTCCGGGCGTGCGTCGTCGTCCAGGGCGGGGCCGTCCACGCGAATCCCGGCCTCGATCAGCGCCTCGCGCAGGACGTGGGCGAAGAAGAGTGTGTTGTCGCGCACCGCCACCTCGATCTCCTCCGGCGTGGAGTCGGACGGAGCGGTGCCGGTGACGACGATGCCGGGGCCGAGCGGGGCGCGCGTCGCTTCCACGTTGCGAGCGGAGCCGGGTGCGCCGGTCGTCGCATTCACCGTGACGGGGAGGTACGCCGTGGCGGGTTCGAGAGTGATGATGGCGGGAGCGCCGGGGGTCGGGCCGGGGCCCACGCGCACGGTGACGTACCCCTCGTTGAGCTGCAGCCCGCCGACCTCGGCGGAGTACGACGCGTCCAGGTCGTCCCACGCCCAGCCGCGTCCCAGCGCCACGTCGTCGAAGACGTCGTCGTTGCCCACGACGGCGCCTGCGATGCGCGTGATGCCGCGCGCCCGCAGCGAGTCCGCCCAGGCGCGGAAGAGGGGGCGCACGCCGCCGAAGCGCGCGGAGATCGTGGGATCGCCGCTTCCCCGAACCACCAGATTACCGGCCAGCACGCCGTCGCGCACCGGGCCCTCCGCCTCCAACGCGGTGGGGTAGCGGAAGTCGGGGCCCAGCGTCTCCAGCGCGGAGGCGCCGGTGACGATCTTTTGATTGGAGGCGGGGACGAAGAGCTTCTCCGCGTTGCGGCGGTAGAGCGTCTCGCCCGTCTCCAGAGAGCGGACGATCACTCCCCACTCGGCGCGGGCGAAGAGCGTGTCGCCGAAGATGGAGTCGAGCCCGACGGCGATCGGCGCGCGGGCGGGGGCCGGGGCGAGCGCGGGGCGTGCGGGTGCGCAGGCGCCCAGCGCGAGCGCCGCGGCGGCGATGACGATTCGATGCGGGGTCATGGGGCCGGGTAGGGGCGGGCGAGCATGCCAAGGAGGCGCGCCTGGACGGCGGGCCATTCGTCGTCCACGATGCTGTACCACGCGGTGTCGCGCACGCGGCCGCTCTCAGTGACGCCGTGCTTACGAAAGATCCCTTCTTCGCGCGCGCCGATGCGGAGCATGGCGTTTCGAGAGCGCTCGTTCAGCGCATCCGTCTTGAGCTCCACGCGCCGGCAGCCGAGCGTCTCGAAGGCGTGGCGGAGCATCAGGAGCTTGGCCTCGGTGTTGATGGCGGTGCGCTGCCAAGGCCGGCCGATCCACGTCCACCCGATCTCCACGCGCGGGTGCGGCGGCTCGATGCTGGCGAAGCGCGTGCTCCCGATCACCCGCCCCGTGGACGCTTCGGTGGTGGCGAAGGGGAGCGCCGTGCCCGCGTCGCGCATGCGGAGCGCGGCGTCTACGTAGCGCTCCAGGTCGGCCTCGGTGCGCACGGCGTTCCACGTCCAGCGCCACAGCTCCTCGTCGCGCGCGACCTCCCAGAGCGCCGGGAGGTGCTCGCGGGTGAGCGGCACCAGGCGGACGTGCGTGCCTTCGAGGGTGACGGGCTCGAGCTTCACGGGCGGCTCCGAGATGGGGTGCCCGGTGAAAGTAGGGGTGGGCGGGGGGGATGGCGAGGGTGGGATGCGGCCGGGGGCGTGGCGGGGGCGTGGCGGGGGCAGGCATTGCCCGTACGTCGCGGATGTCGCGAACGTCGCCGGGGGCTGAAGCCCCCGGCTGGAACAACGCGAAGACCGCTGAAGCGGTCTGGGGGGTCGCGAGGTTGGAGCGGGGGTGGGGGGCGTGTCTGCGTCAGTCCGCGCGGTGCGTGCGCGGCGGCACGATGCGAACGGATCGCACGAACACCGCCTGGTTCTCCAGCAAGCGCTCGCCGGGCCGGGCTACGGGAACCACCGAACCGCCGGCATCGGTGGTGATGGTGCCGAGCGGGCGCGGGGCGCAGCCCGCCACGGCGGCAAGGAGGAGGAGGAGGACGAGCGAGCGCATCGTGGGTACCGGTGGGTCGAAGCGTTGGGGCGGAAGCACCTCTCAATACCTTCGATGCACCAGGAGCGCATTTGGTTGGCGCGGACGCGCTACCGCACTTCACTCATCAACCCGAGGTGGTTGCCTTCGGGGTCGCGGACGAAGAACATCCACAGCTCGTGGTCCGGCATGCGCGCGACCAGGTGCGGCGCATCCACCGTGTCCGCGCCGGCGGATTGAAGCGATGCGTACGCCGCGTGGATGTCGTCGACCTTGTAGTAGAGGATCGATGCGGGGTGGTCGAACTCCGGCTTCTCGGCCGTGCCCAGCATGAGGCGCAGGCCGCCGCAGTCGAAGAAGGCGCTGTTTGGAATTTGGAAGAGGAAGCGCAGCCCGAGCACGTCGCGGTAGAACTCCACCGCCCGCTGCACGTCGCGAACGTTGATGGCCACCTGGCCGACTCCGGTGATTCCCAGCGATGCGGCGGTGCTCATGGGGGACCTCGCTGTTGGACGTAGGATGCTTCGCGGATCGTCTTCCTTGAATATTTAGCCCCGCTAACTAAATTAGCAAGGATGATGAATCGACCACCCACTCCCGAGCACGTCGCCGACCGGCTGCACTCGGCCAGCATCCGCCTCCTTCGCCAGCTGCGCCGGGAGGATGACGCCCTTGGAGTGTCGGCGCCGCTCCTCTCCGCCCTGTCGGTGCTCGTGTTCGGCGGCGCGAAGACGCTGGGGGAGCTGGCGGCGGCCGAGCAGGTTCAGCCGCCCTCCATGACCCGCACCGTGCGCAAGCTGGAGGAGGCCGGCCTCGCCACCCGCGAGCTCGACCCCCTGGACCGCCGCATCACCTGGGTCTACGCCACCCCCGAGGGCGAGCGCGTGCTGCGCGTGGGCCGCGCACGCCGCGTAGCCTCCCTCGCCGCGCGGGTGGGCGCGCTGGATCCGGAGGAGCTGTCGGCGCTGGAGCGTGCGGCGGAGTTGCTGGAGCAGGTGCTGCGCGGCGGCGGGTGATCCAACGAGGGTGGATGAGGACGGGGATGGCTCCTCAAGTGGAGCCACCCCCGAATCTCTGCGTCTGTGCGTCGCGGATCAGCGCCCGCCCGCGGCCTTGCCGTCCGCGATTACGTCGCGCTTGCCGATGACCTCGGCTTCGTCAGGATCGGATTCCGCGATCGCCTCGGGCGAGAAGTAGCGGCGGACGCGATCCCGCGCAGCCAGCATGCGCTTGCGGGCACCCTTGTGCACTTCCGCCGTCTTATCGGCGGCTCGGAATGGGTTCGTGGACATCTCAGCTCCAACTGTTCGGGAGGTCCTTCACCAAGTATCGGACCACACCCTCTCGGTGCGCAAGCGTAAACCCAAGATTGCGGTACAAAGTCTCGACCCCCGGGGCGGGGTTCTCGATGCGCACCCGCGGGAGCGAAAGTCCCTCTGCGTAGTACTCCGCCGCCGCAAGTACGATCCGCGCCACATGCCCCTGGAGCGGGTGCCCATTCGGGCGGCCTTCCATGTATCTGAGTGTGAGAGCGCCGTGACCGCGCGGCACTGAGCCGATCGCTAAACCGCAGAGGACGGGTCCGTACCAGAGGGCGCAATGGAAGCTCCGGCGGTCATGCCGACACAGCCGATGCCAGAGCCGACTCCAGTCGAACCCTCCGTACCCGGAGGGATGCCGCCCATGCCAGGTGGTCGTATACGCGGTGAGAGCCTTTGAGTCGATGCCCGTGATTCTAACGCGGATCGGCGGGATCGCGCCGGACGCGTCTTCCTCGGCGAGCGACTGAGCCAGGATTCGGTGAGCGCCGTAGTCAACGGATGCCACAGGGCAGGCGGTATTCGTTCAGAGGATCTCACCCCCCTTTGGTAGGAGGTCGAGCGCGAGCGAAGAAAGTATCTAACACCAAGCGCAGCCGACATATCCAAGCGGGGAGGCGGCGATTTCGGTGCGGCGGCTGACGCAAAGCAAGCGGGCGCGACCCCGTGAGTTGCGGGACCGCGCAGTTCGGGACCGTCTCGCGCCGGTTACGCTGGCCTTCGTACTTTTCTCTCTGTTTCTTCGTGCCTCTGTGTGAGCCCGCAGTTGCAGTTCCCCCGCGCCTCCGCGTCTCCGCGTGAGGCGCTTTTTTGTCCACTGCGAAAATATTCGCGCAACCGTCCACATTGCCGCTCAACAGCGGACGCATTGAGCCAGGGCGTTGCAGCGCAAGTGATTGCACGGGCCGCAGATGTGTTCACTCTGTACCCATTGCGCGCTGAGGGTTGATGCGGCTTTTCTTCGGTTTTAGTCTTGCAATACCCGGTCGCATCCGGACAGTCCACCCTCGCTCCCGGATGAGCCATGTCGGCACAGGTCGCCGCGCTGCGGCGCACACTGGAGGAACGCTTTCCCGGCGCCATGCCGGTGGCGTTCCGCACCGCCCGGGCGGTGGCGACGGGGTGGACGGCGCTGGACGCGGCGCTCCCCGGTGGCGGCCTCCCGCGCGGAAGGCTCTCCGTGTGGAACGGGCCGGGCGCCACGGCCGTGCTGCGCGGGGTGTGCGCCGCGGCGCTGGAGCGCGGGGAGCGCGCCGCGTGGGTCGACGCCGCGCGCACCACATCCGGCGAGGCGGAGTGGGGCGGGATCTCGCTGGTGAGGACGGAGAAGCCCGCCGACGCCCTCCTCTGCGCCGAGGAGCTCCTGCGCTGCGGGGGCTTCGGGGTGGTGGTGCTGGCCGGCGCCGCCACCACCGGCACCGACCGCGTGCGGCTGGTGCACGTGGCCCGCGAGGGGGGAACCGCCTTCGTGGAGACGGGCCCCGGCGACGGGTGGATGGCGGCGGTCAAGGTGTCGTCGTGGGTCCCCCCCGGCGGCGTGCGCTGGCGGCGAGATGGGCTGGGGGAGGCGGTGGAGGTGGATGCGGTGGGAGTGCGCTTGCGCGCGACCGCGCTCGGCTGGAGCCGGGATGCGGAGGTGGAGCTGCCCGTGGCTGCGCGTGACGTTCGTCTGTCTCTGGAGCCCGGCCTGGGAGACCGCCGGGGCGCCGCTCGCTGAAGTGGGGGCTTCGCTGATGGAGGCCGCCCCGCGCGTGGCGGTGGGGGCCGGTGTGGTGTGGGCCGACGGCCGCGGGCTGGATGCCGCCGCGCTGGCGGCGTCGCTCCTGGCGCGCGCCGGTGCGCTGGGGGTGGGGGCGCGGGCGGGGGTGGCCGGCGTTCCCGTGGCCGCCGAGGCCGCCGCCCGCCACGGCGGCGATCCCGTGACCGCGGTGCGCGCCGGGTGCGAGCGCGACTTCCTGGCCGCCATGGGGCTGGACGTGCTGGACCCCGACCCGCGCACGCGCGCGCTGCTGCAGGGCGCGGGGATCCGCCGCTGCGGCGACCTGGCCTCCCTTCCGCGCGAGGCGGCGGAGGTGCGCTTCGGCGCGGAGGGCGCGCGCCTCTGGCGGCTGTCGCGCGGCGACGATCCGCGCCTCCTCTTCCGCCCCATCCCCGCGGAGGCGCCGCACGCCGCCATCGACTTCCTGGACTACGCCATCACCGACGCGGCGCGGCTGGCCTTCGCCGCGCACGGGGCGCTGGCCAGCGTGTGCGCCACGTTGAAAGAGCGCGGCGAGCGGGCGCGGCGCATGGTGCTCGAGCTCCCCCTCTCGGGCGGGGGCACGGTGACGCGCGTCCTGCGCACCGCCCGCCCCACCGCCGAGCGCGACGCGTGGTCCGCCCGCGTGCGCGGCGAGCTGGAGAATCTCGCCCTTCCCGACGCGGCGGTGGGCGTCTCGCTGCGCGTGGAGGGGCAGGAGCCGGCTTCGGCAACGCAGGGCGACCTCTTCGACCGCGGCTTCGCCACCGCCGCGCCGGTGGAGGAGACGGTGGCGCGGCTGGCCGACGCGCACGGCGCCCTGCTGGTGGCGCCCGACGTCTGCGCGCACCCGCTGGCGGACGCGCGCACGGCGTGGCGCCCCCTGGCCCCCGAGGAGGTGTCGGCCACGCGCGCCGCCCCCGCCCTTGCCGGCCTCACGCTGCAGCTGCTTCCGGAGCCGCGTCCGGTGCGGGTGGAGGCACGCCCGCGCCGCGACCACGCCTTTCCCGCGCGCCTGCGCGACGGCGGCGTCTGGTGCACCGTGGCCGAGGCCGCGGGTCCGGACCGCGTCTCCGGCGGCCACACGGGCGAGCGCCCCTTTGCGCGCGAGTACTTCCGCTGCGCCACGGACGACGGGCGGCTGGTGTGGCTGTTCCGCGATGCGCTGGCGGAGGGATGGTTTCTGCACGGGTGGTGGGACTGATGAGGGGAATGGGGAATGGGGAATGGGGAATGGGGGGCGCGGTGGATGGTGCCGTGGTCCGCGGAGGGCTCACCCTGCTGGCGCCGTCGCGCGACGACGAAGGTCGAGATACGGAGGGGACGGGCAGCCACATAGGGCTGCCCCTACGGGATGGTGTGCGCGCCACCGAGGTGTCCGGGTTGGCAAAGGGCGAGCGCGATAAATCGCGTTCCTATGAGATCCGTGCGCTGCGCGACGATGCATGTGTGCGCCCCTCCCCCAGCGGTTTGGGGGAGGGGCAGCGAGGAACGAGCGGGGAGGGGGCCTTCACCGAGCTTCGCGCCCGCTCCGCCTTCTCCTTCGGCGACGGGGCCGTGGCGCCCGAGACGCTCGCGGAACGCGCGGCGGAGCTGGGGTTCCAGGCGCTGGCGCTGTGCGACGCGGCCGATCTCGGCGGGATCATCCGCTTCGCGCTGGCGGCGAAGACGGCGGGGGTCAGGCCCATCGCGGGGGCGGAGCTGCGGGTGGATGGGCACCCCGTGGGGCTGCTGGCGCGCGATGAAGTTGGCTTTCGCAACCTTTCCGCGCTCGTGTCGCACGCGCGGCTGGAAAACGGGAGGGGAGAGGCGGGCGTGTCGTTCGAGGTGCTGGCGGAGCGGTCGGATGGGGTGCACGTGCTCACGGGGCCGAGCACGGGACCGATCGGAGCGCGCATCCTGGAGCAGCGGCCGGAAGAGGCGAGCTATGAGCTGGCGCGCTGGCGCGGCGTCTTCGGAGAGAGGCTGGCGGTGGAGGTGCAGCGGCACCACGTCTCTGGGGCGGAGGGGGCGCTGGTGGACGCGCTCATCGAGATGGCGGAGAGGGCGGGGGTGCCGTGGGTAGTCACCAACGAGCCGCGCTACCTGGACGCTGAAGGACGGCGCGTGCACGACCTGCAGACCGCGCTGCGCCACGGGGTGGACTACGACACCGCGCTCCGCCGCGGCCTCCTCCTTCCCAACGGCGAGTGGCGGCTCAAGGGGCCGGCCGAGATGGCGCTGCTCTGGCAGGGGCGCGAGGCCGGGCTGGAGGAGAGCGCGCGCATCGCCGAACAGTGCACGTTCGACATGCGCTGGTTGCGCCCTCCCCTCCCCCGCTTCGACCTGCCGGAGGGGCACACGGACGACTCCTTTCTGGCTGAGAAGGTGCTGGAGGGCGCCATCGAGCGCTGGGGCGGGATCGACGAGAAGCAGCAGCGGCAGATCGAGCACGAGTTGCGCGTGATCGAGAAGCTGGGCTTCTCCGGCTTCTTTCTCATCATGTGGGACGCGGTCCGCTTCGCCCGCCGGCGCGGCATCCTGTGCCAGGGGCGAGGGAGCGCGGCCAACTCCGCCGTGGCGTACTGCCTGTCCATCACCGCGGTCGATCCCGTGCGCCACGGCCTCCTGTTCGAGCGCTTCCTCAGCGAGGCGCGCGCGGACGGCGGCACCGAGGCGCCCGACATCGACGTCGACTTCGAGGCCGACCGGCGCGAGGAGGTGCTGAACTACGTCTACGAGAGGTACAGCCGCCAGCACGCCGCCATCACGGCGGTCACGCAGATGTACTCCGCGCCCACCGCCATCCAGGACATGATGCGCGCCCTGGGCTACCCCGCCGAGCAGGCCTTCCGGCTCAGCAAGCGGCTGCACTGGGCCGGCCCCGCCGAGGGCGCCGAAGCGCTGGCCGGCGAACTGGGTCAGGAGCAGGGCTTCGACGCGGCCTCACCCAGGGGACGCGCGCTGATCGCGGCGGTGCGCGCGGTGGAAGGATTGCCGCGCATGCGTTCGACCCATCCGGGCGGCTTCGTGCTCTCGTCGCGGCCGCTGGGGGAGGCGCTCGCCATCGAGCGCACCACCATGGGGCGCACCATCCTCCAGTTCGACAAGGACGACCTGGACGCGGCGGGGGTGCCCAAGTTCGACTTCCTGGGGCTCGGCGGGCTCACGGCGGTGCGGATCGCCTTCGACCAGATCGAGCGCCGCACCGGCGTGCGCCCCCTGATGTACGATCTGCCGCAGGACGATCCCGAGACGTTCCGGATGATCTCGGCGGGCGACACGCTGGGGACCTTCCAGATCGAGAGCCGCGCGCAGATCCAGAGCATCGTGCAGACGCGGCCGGAGCGGATCTACGACATCGTGGTGCAGGTGGCGCTCATCCGTCCGGGGCCCATCGTGGCGCACTTCGTAAAGCCGTACACCCGCCGCCGCCGTGGCATCGAGGAAGTCACCTTTCCGCACCCCGACCTGGAGCCGATCCTCGCGCGCACGCAGGGGATCCCCATCTTCCAGGAGCAGGCGATGGCGATCTCCATGGCGCTGGGCGGCTACACGGCGATGGAGGCCGACGAGCTGCGCCGCACCATGGGCAACTCCCGCAAGGCGGCCAGGTTACGCGTGCAGATCGAGCGGCTGCGCGAGCGGATGAAGGAGCGCGGGATCGACGCGGAGGTGGCGGAGCGCATCACCGAGGACATGCGCATCTTCGCCAACTACGGCTTTCCGGAGAGCCACGCCTGGTCGTTCGGGCTGATCGCGTACGCCACGGCGTACCTCAAGGCGCACCACCCGGCCGAGTTCCTGGTGGGGCTCCTCAACGCGCAGCCGATGGGCTTCTACTCCCCGGCCACGCTGGTGCACGACGCCATGCGCCACGGCGTGGAGGTGCGTGCCCCCTGCCTGCGCGACGGCGACTGGGACGCCACGCTGGAGGAGACCGCCGACCCCGCGAAGCCCGCCGTCCGCGTGGGCTGGCGCCAGATCCGCGGGATGGGCGCGAAGGCGCGCGAGGCGCTGCGGGAAGCGCGCGAGGAGGGGCCGTTCCGCTCCATCGAGGACCTTGTGCGCCGCACCGGCTTCGGCCGCGCGGACGCGCTGCACCTCGCCCGGGCGGGTGCGCTGGAGGCGTGGGAGCCCGGCCGCCACGCCGCCGCCTGGGAGGCCCTGCGCGCCGCCGCGGACACGCTCCCGCTCGCCCCGGCCCACCGCCTCCCCTTCCGCGCGCGGGAGCTGGAAGGATCGGAGCGCATCTTCCTGGACTACCTGGCCACGGGCGTAAGCGTCGCGGGCCACCCGGTGCAGCATCTGCGCCCGCGCCTCAACCGTATCGGCGCCCACTCCAGCGCCGACCTGCACCGCGCCCGCCCGGGTACGCACGTCCTGGTGGCGGGGCTGGTGGTGGCGCGGCAGCACCCCTCCACCTCCAAGGGCACCGTGTTCGTGCTGTTGGAGGACGAGTGGGGCTTCATCAACGTGATCGTCCCCCCCGCGCTCTTCCTGGAGCACAAGGAGGTGGTGAAGCACTCCCCCTTTCTGCTGGTGGAGGGGAAGTTCGAGCAGCAGGGCCCGGTGCTCAACGTCGTCGGCCGCCGCTTCAAGAGGATGGAGGCGGGGGCGCTGGCGCACACGTCGCACGATTTCAAATGAGCCCTCACCCCCAGCGTCGCTCCGCGACGCATCCCCCTCCCCCAAAACTGCCTGGGGGAGGGGGAGATGGCATAGATCTTCGCTTCTCCCACAGATCCCGTAGGGGCGCGATTCATCGCGCCCGTGCCCAACGCTGCTCCGCCGCCCGCCCGTTCACCACGATGCCGTAGGGGCGCGTGGCCGCCCGTGCCTGCCCTGTCTCCGACGCCCGCTTCACACGCCGCTCGCCCGCCTATCCCTTTGAAAAACGCGCCTTTCGCAGCCCTCCCGGCTCGGTGGAAACGTCAAAGTTTTCCACAGCTCGGGACAGGCGGAAATCGTTGGATTTCCGGCACTTTCGGCACCTCTCGGCCGTCATCGGCGGCACCCTCATCCGAGCACCCTCGACACTCGTAGTTCCTCACACCGCTCCAATGTGCCCAGGGCGCCGGGTACGCAGCTTCTGAATACAACTGGATCTGCGACAAGGGGCTACCTTCGCGCTGCACAACGACTTACGCCTGCCGCGCTCTCATTGCGCCGCGCCCCGTATCCGAGTAGCAGGCGGTACGGCGCAGTGGTTCCTGATGCGAATTCGGAGCGGCGGAAAATGGATGCACACGCCGGAAGAGTAGGCGCGGCGCGGGTTTTCGCCGGGTTGCGGTGCTGGACCGAAGATTCGGAGTTATCCACAGCGTTGTGGAGAAAACTTGGGGCGATTCGGGCTAAGTCTATGTACCGTATCCACTGAACCGCGCGGCCCCTGGATTGCCGTGCGACGACGCACAGAGTTCGTCCAACGCACCCGCACGCCCGGAGCCCTCGATGACCCGCCCCGACCCCTCCGCCACGACGATGCGCGTGGCCGTTACCGGCTCCTCGGGCCTGATCGGAGCCGCGCTCGTGGAGCGGCTCCGTCGCGACGGGCACCAGGTCGTCCGCCTGGTGCGCCGCCCACCCCGCGCCGCGGACGAGGTGCGCTGGGACCCCGAGTCCCATTCGGTGGACGCGGCGGCACTGGACGGCCTCGACGCGGTGGTGCACCTCGCCGGCGAGAACGTCGCCGGGCGCTGGACGGACGAAAAGAAGCGCGCCATCCGCCGCAGCCGCATCGACTCCACGCGGCTGCTGGCGGACGCACTCGCGCGACGCGCACATCCGCCGCGCGTGCTGGTGTGCGCGTCGGCCGTCGGCTTCTACGGCAACCGCCGCGGCGACGAGGTGCTGCACGAGGGGAGTAGAACGGGGAGCGACTTCCTGGCCGGCGTGGTGCGCGAATGGGAGGAGGCCTCCGGACCGGCCACCCGCGCCGCGATCCGCGTGGTGAACCTGCGCCTCGGCGTGGTCCTCAGCGCGCGCGGCGGGGCGCTCGCCAAGATGCTCCTCCCCTTTCGTCTGGGCGCCGGCGGGCGCATCGGCAGCGGGCGGCAGTGGATGAGCTGGATCTCGCTCGAAGACGCGGTGGAGGTGACGGTGCGCGCCATCACGGACGACACACTGCACGGACCGGTGAACGCCGTCGCGGGCGCCGCCACCAACGCCGACTTCACGCGGGCACTGGGCCGCGCGCTGCACCGCCCCGCGATCATCCCCGTGCCCCCCCTCGCCCTCAAACTGGTCTACGGCAGCGAGATGGTGGATGGCACCCTCCTCGCCAGCCAGCGCGCCGAGCCTCGCCGCCTCCTGGAAGCCGGCCACCGCTTCCATCACCCCGAGCTCTCCGACGCCATCCGCGCGGCGCTGACGAAGGGCTAGGCGAAAAGTTCTCACACGGTGACGCGGTGAGAGACTTACCCGATACTTTGGAAAGGCGGTGGAGCAGCCCGGAGCACGGGCGTGATGAATCACGCCCCTACGGACCTGTGCGCTGCAAGGAGATGCGGGCGTACGCCCCTCCCCCAGGTTGTTTTTGGGGGAGGGGCAGCGAGGAACGAGCGGAGGAGGGGGCCCTGCGACGCCCGCGGCTGCACGTAACACCGCTCCACCAAACACGTTGCCGTGTGTTGCCCCGGATGCCGCGGAAGCAACTCCGTCAAAGGTTTGTGCATGCCTTTTGCCTCAAGGCCGCGCCCCGAAGCGAGGCCGCCCGGATGCGGCGGCCCCGGGGTTCACTGAGCGGTAGGAGGAAAGATGGGCAACGCGAAGATGCAGTTCCGTGGTCTGGCGGCGTGTGGGCTGGTGATGGTGACGGCGGCGTGCGCCACGACGGCGGAGATGGGGGCGTCGGCCGGGGCGGGCGGGGCGTCGGTGAACGCGTCGGCCACGGTGATGACGGACGCGAACGTGGCGGCGGTGGCGCACGCGGCCAACATGGACGAGATCCAGACGAGCCAGGTGGCGCTTCGGCGATCGCAGAACGCGCAGGTCCGCGAGTTCGCGCAGATGATGATCACGGAGCACACCGCGGTCGACCAGCAGATGATGCAGATGCTGCAGGCCAAGAACATGACCCCGCAGCCGAACGCCGCCGCGCAGGCCGCCATGCAGGCGACCCAGGCCACGCTCGCCAACCTGAACCAGCGCAGCGGGATGGACTTCGACCGCGCCTACATGATGCACCAGGTGCAGGCGCACCGCTGGACGCTCACCTCGCTCGACCAGTCGCTGATCCCCTCGACCCGCGACCCCGAGATGAAGGCCTTCCTGAGCACGCGCGTCCGCCCGGCCGTGGCGATGCACCTGGAGTCGGCGCAGCGCATCAACGCGTCGGTGGGCGGCTCCGCGAGCACCGGCAACTGAGAAGGACGCGAGGCCGAAAAAAGGAGCGGGGCACGCCGATGATGGCGTGCCCCGCTCTCTTCATGTATCCAGCACGAGCTCTCTACTGCGACGGGAGCTGTTCCATCTCGTCGGAGCGCGGCGGGCGGGTGGAGCCGCCGCGCTGCAGGGTGCACACGAGGGTGGTCACCTCGTCGAGAAGCTCGGGGGAAAGACGGGGGTAGAAGCTGCGCGCGAGCTCTTCAATCTCCACCGGCGTGGAGCCGGGGCGAGCCGCGCTGCGCACGGCCAGCACCCGCGAGTCGCGGATGGCGCGGGCCGTCTGTTCGGTGCGCCGCTTTCTGGCAGCGGCCATCTCTGAGGCCAGATCCACAACGTCGGACATCGGCAACCCTCCGGGATAAAGTGTGAGGGCAGGGCTCACCCTGCGCACTTGTGCTGAGGCAATATAACCCATTCAGCGCATAAGTGTGCAGTTTATCTGGAAATCTCCGCAGGAACGTGCGATCAGCGCTCGCCTTCGCGGATCCACTTCTCCGTCGTGGGGGCCTGGAAGTGGGCCATCGCATCCAGGAGCGCCGCGGACTCGGTGGCCTCCAGCACGAGCCCGCGGTGCGCCTCGCGGACGAACCCCTCGCGCACGGCATGGTCGAAGAGAGCGAGCAGCGCGTCGAAGTAGCCATCGACGTTGAGGACCCCGCACGGGCGCGCGTGGATGCCGAGCTGCGACCAGGTCAGCGCCTCGCACAGCTCGTCGAGGGTGCCGTAGCCGCCGGGGAGCGCCACGAACCCATCGGAAAGGTCCACCATCAACGCCTTGCGCTCGTGCATGGTGCCGGTGACGTGGAGAGTGGTGAGCCCCTGGTGCCCCACCTCGCGCTCCATCAGCCCGCGCGGAATCACGCCCGTCACCTCACCGCCGCCGGCGAGCACCGCATCGGCGACCTCGCCCATGAGCCCCACCTTCCCGCCGCCATACACGAGCCCGATCCCCCTCTCCGCCAGCAGCCGCCCCATGGCCCGCGCCGCCTCCGCGTACACCGGCCGCGTCCCCGGGCTCGACCCGCAGAACACGCACACCCGCTTCATCTCCATCGGTCTGATTTCCTGTTTCAGGGATGTCCGCCCTCCAAAGGCGAATGAATTCGCGGCTGGAACAACGCAAAGTCCGCCTGCGCGGACTCGGGGTCACGCGCTTCACGAGCCGGCTTCAGCCGGCTTCCCGTCGTTCCAGCCGGGGGATTTATCCCCCGGATCTCGGCGCCGACCGTTGATCCCCGGCGCCCGTGCCCCCGGTGACCGCCCCCGCCTCCGCCGCGTTGCGAATCGTGCGGAGCACCTCGCGGCGGATAAGGCCGCTGAAGGGGCCGACGATCGTCCAGTAGGCGCGGAAGCGGCGGCGGCTGGGGGGGTCGGTGAGGCGGACGCGGGTTTCGGTGGCGAGGACGACCGGACCGGCGGCGGGGCCGCGCAGGGTGAAGTTCCAGGCGGCGACCGCGAAGCCGGGACGGTCGAAGGCGGCGAAGTCGGCGGGGTCCACGCGGATGATGCCGCCGTCCAGCGTCCAGAAGCGCCCCACCAGACCCAGCACGATCTCGTCACCGGGCGCTTCGGCAAGGATCACGAAGCCGGTCTTGAGCAGCCCGTCCATGTCGAGCCCCAGCCCCCGGCGCGCGGCACTCTTCCGCGAAAGGATTCCGGGGAGCGAGCGCAGCGCAAAGAGCGCCCGCACCACCGTCGAGCCCGACAGGTCCAACGAGCGCGCGGTCGTCCACACGCGCTCGGCGGGGGCGCGCACCTCCACCTCGTAGCGCGAGCTCACCTCGGCGGCGGGGAGGAAGCGGTCGATCAGCACGCGGCCTTTCGCGTGAACGCCGGGCCGCCATCCTTCCAGCTCCACCAGCGGAGGAGCTCCGGATCGTGGCGCTCCTCGGTGGCGAAGTAGACGGCGCACCGAAAGACGTACAGCATGCACCGGTCGACGTGCATCCCCTGTTCGCGGCAGAGGTCGTCGTAGAGCGTCTGCGGATCGCGGCCGCGCAGCTCCTCCACGCGGCGGAAGCCCAGGCGCCACAGGTCGTCGGCGATGGTGGGGCCGACGCCCGGAATGCGGCGCAGATCGCGGAGGGCGGCGGCCTTTGGAGAAGCGTTCATCGGGGTCCGCGGGTGGGGAGTGCAACCTTTCGGGGCGTTCTCACGTCCAAAAGATCGGGAGTGGATGCGCGGAGCGAAACCCGGGGGGGAATCGCCCGTGACCATCTTTCGCGAAGTGGTACGAAGCTTCACCAACCCTTAATTCTTTTGCCGCAACACGGTGAAGAAAGGGAAGGTATCACACGACGAGCACCGGGCGGAATTCGAGAACGCCGACGCTACCCCCACCTCTCGCTTAATCGCGTCCTCCGGGTGGGCACGGCTGAGAACCCAGACCACGGGCTCGGGAAGTACCGATGGGGGGAAATGGGCGATGAAGCCCGTCGGCCGAGAGGCCGGCGGGCTTCTCGTTTTGGAACAGAAGTGCGTGAGTGCGTTAGTGCGTAAGTGCGTTTGGATCCAGCGCACTAACGCACTAACGCACTAACGCACTTTCCGGCTTCCCAGCCCGGCGCAGCATCGCCCATCCGACGGCACCGGCCAGAATCGATGCGGTGAAGATGCCGATCTTGGCTTCGGCCACCAGCGCGCCGGGGGGGAAGGCGAGGGCGGAGATGAAGAGCGACATCGTGAAGCCGATCCCGCCCAGCCAGCTCACCGCGTGGATGGAGCCCCAGGTGACGCCGCGCGGAAGCGCCGCCATCCGCGTGCGCACGGCGAGCCAGGCGAAGAGGGTGATGCCGATCGGCTTCCCCAGCACCAGGCCCACGATCACGCCCAGCGTCACGGGGTGCGTGAAGGCGGCGCCCAGGTCCCCCTCCAGGCGGATGCCGGCGTTGGCCAGCGCGAAGATGGGGATGATGGCGAAGGCGACCCAGTGGTGGAGCGTGTCCTCCATCCGCTGCAGCGTCGACTGCGCCTGGATGCACGTCGTCTCCAGGTCCTGGATGATGGCCTGCTGGCGATCGCTGGTGAGGATGCGCTTCCCCTCCTCGCCCGTGTCGTCGAAGGCGTCAAGGAGGCGGCGGCCGCGGTCCAGGAACTCGTGCGTGTCGATGCGGGTGCGCACGGGGACGGTCATCGCCACCAGCACGCCTGCCACCGTGGCGTGCACGCCGGACTTGAGGAAGGCCAGCCAGACCAGCACCCCCACCAGCGTGTAGGTGATGGGAAGGCGTGCGCCCATGCGGTTGAGCAGCGCGAGCACGCACAGCAGCAGCGCGCCGATCCCGAGCGCACTCCACACGATCTGCTCCGTGTAGAAGAGGGCGATCACCAGCACGGCGCCCAGATCGTCCACGATGGCCAGCGCGGTCAGGAACACCTTGAGCGCGAGCGGCGTGCGCGGCCCCAGCAGCGCCAGCACGCCCAGCGCGAAGGCGATGTCGGTGGCCATGGGGATTCCCCACCCGGCCGCACCCTCGCCGCGCGCGTTGAACAGCGCGTACAGGATCGCCGGCACCACCATTCCGCCCAGCGCCGCCGCGGCGGGGAGTGCGGCGCGCTGAACGGAGGCAAGCTCCCCCGCGAGCACCTCTCGCTTGATCTCCAGCCCGACCAGGAAGAAGAACACGGCCATCAGGCCGTCGTTGATCCAGTGGTGCAGCGAGTAGGTCAGCCCGAACCCGGGCACGCCCACGGTGAGCGGCGTTTCCCAGAGGTGCTCGTACGATGCGCCCCACGGCGAGTTTGCCCACGCCAGCGCCGCGATCGTGCTCACGATCAGCACGATCCCGCCCGCCGACGCGGTACTGAAGAAGTCCTGGAACGGCGAAATGAGCCGCTCGATGGGCGTGGGGCGCTGGGGGGGCAGCGCGAAGGTCTGCTTCACGTCCATGGGGCGCGTCGTCTCGGTTCGGATGACCGGCGCGGCGCCGGCCCGGACAAGCTAACCCCGACCCCCCCATCCAGAGAACGATTGCCGTTTCGGGTCAGCGCATGATCCACATCGGCAAATACGCTGCTCAGATCCTCTCCCCGGAACGCAGCCGCGCCGATAGCTCCGCGACGTCCACGGCGGCGCCGTCCGGATCGGGACGGGAGTAGCGCGCCACCAGCTTCTCGAACACGGACGCCACTTGTCCCGCATCTACCGAGTGCGCGACGAAAGTCTGCACGGCGTGCTGAAAGGGCGTCTCCTGCTCGTCGTTGAGGAGCGCAGTCGCCAGGTAGAGGAGGATCCTGGCGTGCTCCTCCACCGAGAGGCCGGCCTTCTCCGCATCCTCCCGCAGCGCCTCCCCTAGCTGGGGCGGCAGGTCCAGCGTCATCCGCATAAATCGCGTCTCAGGGCTGCTGGTTCACTCGAGTGGTCGTGGATGATCCGCCGTACGACGCGACAACCGAAGCGCCGGCTCTGCACGAATCCCGCCCGCGCGGTCGCCCCAACGGCGCAGAGGCGCGGAGGATGATCTCCGCGCCTCTGCACTTCGTGGGCTGGTGGGTCAGCGTCCTTCGCGCGAGCGCGCGGCGACGCCGGCCAGCATGGGGTACGGGTTCACGTTCTCCCCCTGCCACCAGCGGCGCGGATCGTCCAGGCGCGACACGCTGAAGTGCAGGTGGAAGTTCCCGCGCCCGGCGTTCCCGGTGTCGCCCACGTACGCGATCACCTGGCCCCTGACGATGGGGAGCCCTTCGCGCAGCCCGGCGGCGTAGCGCTGCAGGTGCGCGTAGTAGTAGAGCGTCCGCCCGTCGCTGGCCAGCTGGTAGACGGTGACGCCGCCCAGCCCGCCCGTGCGCAGCTTGAAGATGGTGCCGTCGCCGGCGGCGAGCACGGGGGTGCCTTCGGCGGCCATGATGTCGATGGCGTTGTGCACGCGCCCGCCCGAGCGCGGCGACTCGTAGCTGTCGCGAAGCTGCTCGGCGCGAATGCCGCGCACCGGAATCGCCAGCGACGCACCGGGCGCGACGTACGCGTGCGCTCTCGGTCCCTCGGGCTCGGAGTTGCCCATGCAGGCGGTGCCAAACAGCGCGGCGGCCACGACGGCGGCGCGGCGCAGGCGCCCCGGGAGGGGCCTGTAAATGGGATACATGATGCGGCGGGGATGGGGTCCGTCGGAGAGTCCGGGCGAGGTGCCTGGGGGGAAGAGTCTACACGGTGCGCTTTTACGGCGCTCAGCGCAAGGGGAACGTTAAGGGTGGGGTGAGTCGGGCGAGTGAACTCGCAGCAACAACAGCACAAAGTCCGCCTTCGCGGACTCGCGGGCGAGATCTCGGCACGTCCCGCGTTCCTCCAGCCGGCTTCAGCCGCCTTCGCGTCGTTCCAGCCGGGGGATTTATCCCCCGGTGCTGGGCGCCGATGCTCGCCAATGCCCGCAGCCGCGCGCCAACCCCGCCCCGCCAACCTGCGAAGGCAGGTTTCCCGCGGTTGTTGCAGCGGTTTCAACCGCCGGGCGCACCCTCACGGCAACCCCCACCCCCTCCGCAGCCGCCGGTACTCCGCCTCGGGGAGCTGCACCAGCACCGGGCGCTTCCGCGGGTCCAGCCAGCGGAGGATGCGGCGCACGTCCTCCTCGGCGAAGGCGGTGCAGCCGACGGTGGGGGCGCCGGGGCGCGAGCGGATGTGGATGAAGATGCACGAGCCCCGCCCCGCCACCGCCGGCCCCGTGTTGTGATCCACCCACACCCCCCAGCGGTACAGCCCGTCCGTACGCCGCATCTCCTC
>DASVVI010000550.1:0-1503 GCA_036386635.1 Longimicrobium sp. | reverse complement strand
GATCTTGTCGAAGAAGCGCAGGTCGCCGGCCTCCATGGGCTCCAGCGGGCGCAGGGCGAAGTAGAGGAGGATCGCCTCCTTGACCCACGCGTTGACGCGCCACACGCCGTCCACCTTTTCCGCCACCCGCACCCGCCCCGTGTCCAGCAGGGCAATGGTCTCCTCGACGGCCTCGCGCGTGGCGGGCTCCTTCAGGCGCTCGCGCTCCGCGAACGCGGCGGACACGGTCCGTTCCAGCTCCCCAAGCTCCATCCTCCCCTCCTTGATCGCCCCGGACGCACCCGCGCAAACGGCGCGCAACGTAGCCCGCGCCCAGCGAGCGCGCTACCCCCGCGCGAATGGCACAAGCGCATGGCGCGGTGTAGATTACCGGCGCGGCGGCGGCAAGGGGCGGGCCGCCGCGAACCACACCAGGGAGCACCATCGATGTCGAACCGAACGCGCCGGCCCATCGTGTGGGCGATCATCGCGCTGGCATGCGCCGCAGCACTCGCTGCGGGGTTGGGGGGAGCGGCCGGATGGACGGGCGCCGCCACCTTCCACGGCACCACCTACGACGACGGCGGCCCCGCGCCCGCTTTCGTCCTGGTGGACCACGAGGGGCGCCCGGCGACGCTGAACGACTATCGCGGGCATCCGGTGCTCCTCTTCTTCGGCTACACGCACTGCCCGGACGTCTGCCCGCTCACGCTGGCGCGGCTGCAGCGCTCCGTCCGCGCCGCGGGGCGAGCGGGCAAGGACGTTCGCATCCTCCTGGTGACCAACGATCCGAAGCGTGACACGCCGCCGGTGCTCAAGAGCTACGTGTCGAAGTTCGGCCCGCAGGTCGTCGGCCTCACGGGCGACTCCGCAATGGTGGCGCGCGCGATGGCGGGCTACGGCGCCTACACCATGCCCGCCGCCCCCGCAGCCGCGCACGAGCACGGCGGGGCGCCCGCGAAGCCCGCGATGATCTCCCACTCCGCTGTCGTGTACGGGATCGACCGCGAGGGTCGACTCCGCGTCGTCATGACGGAGGGCGCGAAGCAGGAGTGGATGGACGACGACGTGAGGACGCTGGCGCGCCTTTGAGCTCCGTCGCCGTCCTTACCGTCGTGCGGTACCGCCCCGCGCGGGCGCTGCTGGGGGCGTGGCACATGGCCGCGCAACGCCCTCTCCTGGCGCGCGTGCCCGGGCTCCGGTTCGCGCGGCTGCTGGGGACGGGGCGCGGGATCGGCTTCAGCGCCGTCCCCGACTTCGGCACCTGGGCGCTCTTCACCGTCTGGGACGATGCGGCCGCCTGGGAGCGCTTCGACGCGGATTCGCGCGTGATGCGCCAGTACCGCGCGCGCGGCGAGGAGGTGTACTCCATCGTCATGGCACCGCTCTCCGCGCACGGACGGTGGGGCGGCGTGGAGCCGATGATCGTCCCCGATCCGCCGGAGCGTCCCGATCCCGCCGCGCCCGTCGTCGTCCTCACCCGCGCCACCATCCGCCCCAGCCGCGCCCTTCGCTTCTGGAGCC
>DASVVI010000549.1:0-2531 GCA_036386635.1 Longimicrobium sp. | reverse complement strand
GATCGGTGCGTTGCGGCCCGCCACCGCACCACCGCCCGCCGTGGTGCACCGATGCCGGTAGGGGCAGACCTGCGTGTCTGCCCACCGCCCGCCCTGCCGCGACCCCGCCCTGTCGCACAGATCCCGTAGGGGCTGCCCCACGTGGCTGCCCGTGCCTGCCGCCACCCCGATGCCTGTATTCCTCGTCTCCTGTCCCCCGCCGCGCCCGACCTACCGCGGTGACCGGCGCGCGACGCAGATCAGATCCTCGCTCGTATGTACGAACGGCGCCAGCTCCCAATCGCCGTACCACTCGATGGGGGTGAGGCCGGCGGCGCGTAGGAGGGCGGCCCATTCGGTGGCGCTGCGGATGCGGAGCTCGTGGAACTTCTCGCCCGATTTTCCACCCCGGCGCCAGCGCGTCCACTCGCGGCTCACGCCATCGACGGCGTCGAACTCGCGCTCCACCCAGACGGTGGTGCCGTCCTCCGCCTCCCACCAGTCGCGCTCCGTGTAGCCGCCCACGGCGTGGTCGCGGTGCATCGTCTCCAGCACAAAGAAGCCGCCCGGCCGCAGCGCATCGTGCGCGCCGCGGAGGACGCGCAGGTCCTCCTCGTCCGAGAGAAAGTAGCCGAGCGAGGAGAAGAGGGAGAGAACGGCGTCGAAGCGGCCGCGGAAGGGGATCTCGCGCATGTCGGCGCGCAACCACTCGACCTTGACGCGGGCCTGCTCCGCGCGGGCGCGGGCGCGGCGGAGGAGCGGCTCGGAGAGGTCCATCCCCGTGACCCGGAACCCCGCCTCCGCGAGGGCGATGGAGTGGCGGCCCCATCCGCAGGCTACGTCCAGGATCTCGGCGCCGGGCTCCAGCGGCACCATCTCGCGGATGCCGGCGACCTCACGGGCGGTGCGCTCGGGGGTGAGGAAGTCGCGGTACAGGTCGATGAAGGTCTCGTCGAAGTACCCCTCCCACCAGCGCTCCTGGCTAGCCGGCACGGCCCAACCGCTCCGGAAGCTCGTGGATGCCGCGGATGCGGTCGCCGTGCTCCTCGGCGAAGCGTCCCAGCGGGTCGATCAGAAAGGTGTGCATCCCCACGTTGCGCGCGCCCACCACGTCGATCTCGTAGATGTCGCCCACGTACGCGGCCTCGTGCGCTTCCACCCCCATCCGCTCCAGCCCCATGTGGAAGATGCGCGGGTCCGGCTTCTCGACGCCCACCAGCCCGGAGTCGATCACGAACTCGAACTGCGAGCGCAGCCCGAGCGACTCCAGCAGCGCCTCCACGCGGCCATCCGCGTTGGAGATGACGCCCAGGCGGTAGCCCATGCGCCGCAGCTCCACCAGCGTCTCGATGGTGTTCTCGCGCACGCGGCTCCACAGGTTGCGCTCGGCGTGGCGCGCAAAGAGCCGCTCGCCGATCGGGGGAAAGTGCGCCTCCTCCACCCCCAGCCTGCGAAAGATCTCGGCGAAGTAGACCTCGCCGCGCTTCCGGTCGTCGCCCGCGGTGCCGGAGCGCACCATCTCGTCCAGGACGAGCTTGGCCTCGTACTCGGCGCCGAGGATGTCGTCCTCGCTCGCGGTGATCCCCGCCTCCGCCAGGACCTGCACGAGGAACGGGTGATCCAGCCAGACCAGCGTGTTGCCTGCGTCGAAGAGGATCGCTTTCATCGGGTCTCGAATGGCTGCCGTCAGCGCGGCATCTGAAAGGTGACCTGGCGCAGTCGGGCGCCGCGGGCGATGCGGCGGATGGCCGGGAGCGCCGCCTCCGCGCGCCGGCGGTCGAACGGGCCCGCAAGGACGACGATGGAATCGCGCGGCAGCTCCGGGTACACGCGGCCGCTGGCGAGACCCGCGGGGTGCCCGGCGTCGGCGATGCGGTCGCGCAGGGTCACGGCGCGCTCCACTTCGTCCGGGGAGCGGGTCGCGGCCGTGATGATCCAGAGCTGCTCGTTGAAGCCGATCCCGCCGCGCAGGCGCACGGCGCGCAGGGCTTCCTCGCTCGCGAGCTCGCGCGCGGCGGCCTCCTCCGGCGGGATGGGCGGCGGATCGGGCCGGACGGTCGCCGAGACGCGCGCCGGCTCCGGAGCGGGGGGCGGGGGGGCGTCGCGCCTCCAGTACACCCCCGCGAGCGTCACCAGGACCGCGATGCCGACCCACTTCGCCAGCGGTGTTTCACGCCGCACCTCCTTCTCCGCCTCCTGCGGCGGCTCGGGCTTGGCGTACACCGGCGGCGGGGGCACGCTGTACGCGGGCTGCGCCACGAGCGGCTGCGGCGCGTAGCTTTGCACCGGGATCGCGGGCGGGGCGGACGTGGCCGGTGGCGGCGGTGGGTACGCCAGCGTCGGCGCGGTGTCGACGGGCGGGGGCGCGGGCGGGGCGACGGTGAGGAGTCGGAGGACGGCGTCGGCGTCCGTGGGGCGCTGCAGCGGATCGCGGCGGAGCATGCGCAGGAGCGCGTCGCAAGTCGGCCCGGGGACGCGGGGGCGCAGCGCGTCGACGGCGCGGGCGGCGACGACATCGTCCGCGGCGCTGTTGATCCCCTCCGGATAGCGCC
>DASVVI010000548.1:0-3136 GCA_036386635.1 Longimicrobium sp. | reverse complement strand
GGGGGGCCCCCCCGCGCCCCGCCCCCCGCCGCCTTCCCCCACCCCCGCGGGGGTGTTACCATCAGAACGCAGGCCCGCGGTTGCAAGAGCAAGCACTCACGCTGGGAGGGGAAGCCATGAGGAAGCCGGTGAGCAAGCACGCGCTGCGCAGGTCGCTCGAGCAGGTCATGGGCGAGGGGATGATCCGCATCGACGAGCCGATCGGGACGGTGGTGGACCGTCTCTGGCACTTCGTGGAAAAGGAAGCGTTCGAGGGCGACGCGCGTAAGAAGGCCGTCCGCCCGCCCGAGCCGGTGGACGTCTGAGCACCCCCGCCGGCCGGCGCGCCCGCGACGAGCCCGGAGAGGGCACCGTGCAGAGCCCCGGCGAAAAGCGCCGGGGCTCTCTGCGTGGCGAGATCCTGTTCAGCCTCGCCTTCCTGTGCGGCGCCGCGCTCCTCCTTGCCGTCTGGACGCTGACCGTGGTCCGCGTGGCCGCGCCGAACTCGAGCCTCCTGGTGTGGATGCTCCTGGCGGTGGACGTGCTCGCCTTCGTCTTCCTGGGGAGCCACCTCATCCAGCGCCACGTGATGCGCCCCATCTCGCAGGCCGTCGGCGCCGCCGAGGCCATCGCGGGGGGCGACTACGAGCGCCGCGTGCCCGTGGGCGACACGCGGGAGATGGCGGCGCTGGCCGGCGCCATCAACCGCATGACCGACCAGCTCCTGGAGAACCAGGAGCGCCTCTCCCACAACGTCCACTCCCTCGACGAGACCAACCGAATCCTCCTGGCCACGCAGCGCGACCTGGTGCAGGCGGAAAAGCTGGCCTCCATCGGCCGCCTTTCGGCCGGCGTGGCGCACGAGATCGGCAATCCTCTTGGCGCGGTGCTCGGCTACACCTCGCTCCTGCGCAAGCGCGGCGCTGAGGCGGAGCTGGTCGATGGGCTGGATCGCGAGGCGCGGCGCATCGACCGCATCGTGCGCGCCCTGCTGGACTACTCCCGCCCCGCCCCCGCGCACCGCGAGCCGGTGGAGGTCAACGAATCGTTGCGCCGCGTGCTCGGCCTCCTCCAGGCGCAGGAGCGGCTGGGCGAGGTAGAAGTCGAGATGAAGCTCGATCCCGGCGACACGACGATCGTGGCCGATCCGCACCTCCTCGACCAGATCTTCCTCAACCTGATGGACAACGCCTGCAACGCGATGGACGGGCGCGGCAAGCTGGTGGTGAGGACGATCCTGGAGGAGTACCGCATCGACCGTCCGATCCCCTCGCGCCGCGCGGACGACCCGCCGGGGATCACCTACGCGCACCTGCGCCGCCCGCGCTTCGCCTCCGTGCGCGACGCCACGCGCATCGAGCCCGGCACGCCCATCGTGCGCACGGTGATCTCGGACACGGGAGTGGGAATTCTGGCCGAGAACATCGAGCACATCTTCGACCCGTTCTTCACCACCCGCGCGCCGGGGGAGGGAACGGGGCTCGGGCTTGCCATCGTCGCCAGCACCGTGGCAGAATTCGGAGGGCGCATCGAAGCCTCCTCCGCGGAGGGGGGCGGCGCCGTCTTCTCCGTCTGCTTCCCCACCGTCCAGGCCGAAACGTGAGCAACCGCAGGGTGCTGGTGATCGACGACGAGGCGGGGCTGCGCCACACCCTCCTCCTGATCCTGCGCGACGAGGGGTACCAGGTGCAGGTGGCCGAGGACGGCGAGGCCGGCCTGCGCGCCGCCGCCGCCGAAGACCCCGAGCTCATCCTGTGCGACGTGCGCATGCCGCGGCTGGGCGGCGTCGAGTTCCTGGAGCGCTACAAGGCGGCCGGCGGCGGCGGGCTCGTCATCATGATGAGCGCCTACGGCAGCATCGACGCCGCCGTCGAGGCGATGCGGCGCGGCGCCTACGACTACATCTCCAAGCCCTTCAACGCGGACGAGGTGATCCTCACGCTCCGCAAGGCCGAGGAGCGCGAGCAGCTTCGCCGCGAGGTCGCCCGTCTGCGCAAGGAAGTCGGCCAGCTCACCGGCACCGAGGGCGTCGTCGGCAGCTCCGCGGGGATGCGCGAGGTGCTGGAGCTCGCCGGCCGCGTCGCCCCCTTCCCCTCCACCGTCCTGATCACGGGCGAGAGCGGGAGCGGCAAGGAGGCCATCGCCCGCACCATCCACCGCTCCTCGCCGCGCAACGCGCGCGCGTTCGTGGCCGTGAACTGCGGCGCCATCCCCGAGAACCTGCTGGAGTCGGAGCTCTTCGGCCACGAAAAGGGCGCCTTCACCGGCGCCGACCGCGCGCGCGAGGGCGTCTTCGAGGAAGCAGACGGCGGCACCCTCTTCCTGGACGAGATCGGCGAGCTCCCCCTGGCCCTGCAGGTGAAGCTCCTGCGCGCCGTGCAGGAGCGTACTATCCGCCGCGTGGGGGGCAGCGGCGAGCGCGCGGTGGACGTGCGCGTGCTGGCCGCTACGGCGCGCGACCTCATCGAGGAGGTGAAGAGCGGTCGGTTCCGCGACGACCTCTTCTACCGGATCAACGTGGTGCAGATTCACGTGCCGCCGCTGCGCACGCGCCCGGAAGACATTCCGCTCCTGGCCGCGCACTTCCTGCGCATGCACGCGCGCCGCCTGCACATCGACTCCCCCGAGCTCCCCGCGAGCGTCCTCCCCATCCTGGCCGCCTACCCCTGGCCCGGCAACGTCCGCGAGCTGGAGAACGTCCTGGAGCGCGCCCTCGTCCTCTCCGGCGGCCGCATCACGGAGGAGCACCTCCCCTCGCACGTGCGCAGCGGGAAGGAGCTCTTCGAAGTGCGCGACGACGAGAGCGACCTCTCCGTCAAGCGCCGCCTCCCCGCCCTGGAGCGCACCCTCATCGCCCGCGCCCTGGAGCGCTGCGGCGGCAACCGCACCCGCGCCGCGGAGATTTTGGAGCTGTCGGTGCGCGCGCTGTCGTACAAGATCCAGGATTACGGGCTGGATTGAACTGCGGGGAATGGGGAATGGGGAATGGTACGCCCTGCGCCTGAGGCGGGCGACGGCGCGGCGGAAGGCACGGGCAGCCACATGGGGCGGCCCCTACGAGGCGTCGGTGTGCGTCATCAGATGCGGAGCCGCGCTGGCCACGGGCGCGATAAATCGCGCCCCTACCGGTTTCGTGCGGCGGCGCACGTATTTCTCC
>DASVVI010000547.1:0-3435 GCA_036386635.1 Longimicrobium sp. | reverse complement strand
CCCCGCCTGCCCCAAACCAGCGAAGGCAGGTTTCCCGCAGTTGTTGCAGCGGTTTCAACCGCCGGGGGTGGACCGCCAACCCCCTCAGAACAGCGTCACCCCCACCAGCACCTGATTCCGCTCCAGATCCGGGCTCTGATCGTTGGAGGCGGAGTCGCTCATGCGGCGGTACTGCGCGTCGATGCCGAACATCCGGGTGAGCTGCAGGCGCAGGCCGACCTGGAAGCCGAGCTGCGTGCGGCTGTCCTCGATCTCCGGCGTCGCGTCGCTGAGGTCGTCGTAGGTGTAGCGCCCGAGCCCCGCGTGCACCCCGGCGTACGGCGTAATGGGGATGGCCGGCAGGTCCAGGAAGTAGTTCGCCTCGGCAAGCATCCCGAAGCTCTTCGTCTCCAGGTCCGCCTCACGCGCGCGCCCGTTGGCGTACGCGCTCACGCCGACGCCGATCTTCATCGGCAGCACTACCTCCGCGCCGATCGAGAAGCCGTCCTCCGAGGGAATCTCCTGGTCGCGGTCGGCGCCCTTGGCGGTGCTCTCGTTGAAGAGGAAGTGCCCCTTCAGCGCGAAGCCGGTCTGGGCGTTCACGGGCGCGGCAGCGGCGGTCAGCGCCACCGCTGCAAAGAGCGGGATCAGTCTGCGCATGGTCTTCTGTGGTCGATGGTTGAGTCGGCAGGGACCACGCCCCACCTCGGATGACGCATCGTCATTTACAGCCCTCGGTCCCACCCCGCAAGCACGGCGCCACCGCTCCGACAAACAGCTTGTGCGGAATGAAGGAAAAAGTATATAGTTGAAGCCATGGAACGCAGCGAGCTCATCCAGGCACTCGAGCGGCTCGGCACGCTCTGCGCTCCCGGCACGGAGATCGTGCTCGCGGGCGGCGCCGCGCTCATCCTGGCCGGGTACATCGACCGCGGCGACGTCATCCACTCCGATCCCAAGCTGTCCGACCTCGAAGACGTGCTCGCGATCGTGGCGGAGGAGCGCGATCTGCCGGGTGCCTGGCTCAACGATGGGGTGAAGGCGTGGGCCGACGTGCTGCCGCCTGACTTCCTCGACCGGCTAGAGGAGGTCGGGGTGTTCACCAACCTTTGCGTCCGGTGGCTGGGACGGCTCGATCTGCTGGTGATGAAGTGCTTCGCCCTGCGCGCCCAGGACCTCGACGACATCTCGGCGATGGCCCCAGTGGAGGAGGAGATCGCATTCGTCCGCGGTCAGCTCGGGCGCATCGCGCGAACCCGGCCGGACCGCGCGCTCCGCATGCAGCTCTACCTGGACCAGGGCGACACGTGAACATGGACGCGCAGATGGAGCACCAGCACATCTTCGCCGAGTGGAAGCGAGTCGGCGCGGGGTTTTCGGTCGCATCGGCAGCGCACGCGGTCGACATCGAGGCGCTGGTCGGGTGCACGGCGGGGCAAGCGCCCGGCGATCACCGGCTCTTCTTCGTCGCGGCGAGCTGGATCGGTGTGCACCACACGCTGGTGGACATGCGGCGCCTCGGGCGAATCGTGGAGAAGCTAGACGTGCTCGGTTCGGCGGTCGCGGGAGCGATGCTCGCGGTGGCAAACGAGATCGCCGGGTCGGAGCGTCTGGTGGCGGCGCAGCGGTACTGCAGGCCGCTCGACGAGCCGCGGGTGCTATTCGAGAGCATCGCGGTGAACCCGGTCCTCGCCAGCTACGCGCGCGAGCAGTCGCTCCCGCTCTTTTCGCGCTGGGGGCTCTGGCACGACGAGGTCAGCCTCAAGACCGCGGCCATCCGCCCGATCCGCTGGATACTGAAGCACTGCCCGGAGCTGCGGGTTCGCGCACTGATCGGCGCGAGCCTGGAGGGTCAGGTGGTGGAGGCGCTGCGCGAAAAGCCCCGCAGCATCGCGGAACTCGCGCGCGTCACGGGGGCGACGTACGCCGCGACGCACGAGGCCGTCACACGCCTGTACGCGCGGGGACTCGCGGAATCCGTGCGCTCGGGGGCGAAGAGCGCCGTCGTCCTGCCCCGACTGGTCGCGGCGTGGCTCGAAACCTACCCTTCGGCGGCGAACGGAAGCCGCTTGGCCGAAGACGGTCCTACTTCACCACCGGAAGCCGCAGCGTAAAGGTGCTCCCCGCACCGGGCGCGCTGCTGACGTCCAGCTCGCCGCCCATGGCGCGGGCGAGATCGCGGCTGATGGCGAGGCCCAGGCCCACGCCCTCGCGCGGATTGCTGAGGCGGCGGTCCACCTGGATGAAGGGGTCGAAGATGTTCTGCTGCTGCTCCGGCGCGATCCCCGGCCCGTTGTCGCGCACGCGGATCGCCACGCGCGCGCCATCCGCCTCGCAGCCGAGCCTGATCCACCCGCCGGCGGGCGTGAATTTGACCGCGTTCGCCACGAGATTCAACACGATCTGCCGCGCCCGCTCCCGGTCCGCCAGCACGCGGAGCGACGCGTCGCAATCTTCGATGGAAAGCTCGATCCTCTTCGCCTGGGCCAGCGGCGCCACGAGCGGCTCGACGCTGGTGAGGATCTCGCGCGCCACGAGCGGCCGCACGTCGAGCTCGATCTGCCCCGCCTCCACCTTGGCGAAGGCGAGCACGTCGTTGATCAGCGTGAGGAGGTGCTGCTGGCTCGCCTTGACCCGCGCGAGCGCCGCGTGCTGGGCGGGCGTCACCGAGCCGTGGATCCCCATGTCCACCAGATCCACGTAGCCGCCGATGGCGTTGAGCGGGGTGCGCAGCTCGTGGCTCATCGACGCCAGGAAGTCCGCCTTGGCGCGGTTCGCCGTCTCCGCCTCGGCGCGCGCGGCCTCGGACTCGGCGCGCGCCCGCTCGCTCTCCCGCAGCAGCCGCTCCACTTCGCGCCGGGCAAGGACCTGCTCGGTGACGTCGGTGCCGTGCGCGATGATGCCGGAGCGGGTGCCGTCCGCCTCCAGAAGCGGCAGGTAGGAGAAGTCCAGGTAGCGCTCCTCGGGCGCGCCGCCGGGCGAGCGGGCGAGCTGGATGGGGATCTCGCGCCCGATGTGTGGCTCGCCGCTCTCCAGCACGTGATCGAGGAGCGCCACGAACCCCTGCTCCACGACCTCCGGAAGCGCCTCGCGCACCGGCTTCCCCAGCAGCTCGCGGTGGCCGACGACGCCGTAGTACGCATCGTTGGCCAGCTCGAAGACGTGGTCGGGCCCGCGCACCACGGCCAGGAAGGCGGGGGCCCGCTGGAAGACGTACTCCAGCCGCGCGCGCTCCACGCGGAGCTCCTCGAAGAGGCGGTCGCGCTCCGCCTGCAGGGCGCGGGCGCGCACCTGGCGCGTCGTCTCGTAGCAATTGATCAGAGCCGCGCCGATCTCCCCCGACTCCACCACGACGGGGCTGTACGAGAAGGTGAAGTACGCATCCTCCACGTCGCCGTGGCGCTCCACGCGCAGGAGGAGGTCCTCGAAGTACACCGTCTCGCCCTGGAAGACGCG
>DASVVI010000546.1:0-3118 GCA_036386635.1 Longimicrobium sp. | reverse complement strand
GCCGGTGCCGTCTGGAACAGTACCACCACGAACCGCCACATCGAAGACGAAGTGGAGCGCTCCCGTACCGTGCTCGCCGCGCGCAAGGTGCGCCTCAACCCCGCGCGCGACGAGATCGCCGCAATCGACCCGGGCGGCTCGTTCACGCTGCACGAGACGCGTGCGGACGGGGGCTCGCGGTCGCTCAAGGTGACGCCCTCCGCGTCCGGAGCGCTGCAGTACGAGTACCGTGTGGATGGCGACGCGCGCCCTGTCGATGCTGCCGCCCGCATCTGGATGCGGGAGCTGATCCGCGCCAGCGCCAACTAGCGGGAGAGGCGCGTCCTCTCCCGCAGCTCCAGTACACGAGTGCTGATTTTTCGACACTCGAAGCTGGGCAAGCCGTCGATCCACAGAAGCCGTCCGTCATGAGTGCTGAAAATTCGGCACTGGTCCGCTACCCCAAAGGCACACCGATGCGATCCCTCTCCTGGTGGTACACGATGGCGGCGGCGCTGTCCGTCCTCGCGCTCCCCGCGGCCGCGCAGGATGCGGCGCCCGCGCGCAAGCAGGCGCGTGCCGAGCGCATCGCCGGGCGCGCGCCGGTGATCGACGGGCGGCTGGACGACGATGTGTGGAGCGCCGCCACACCCATCACCGACTTCAAGCAGAAGCTCCCCACCGAGGGCGCGGCGCCCACCGCGGCCACCGAGGTGCGCATCCTCTTCGACGCCGCGTACGTGTACGTGGGCGCGCGGATGCAGGCGGTGCCCGAGGGGATCCGCGCCCCGCTCACCCGGCGCGACGTGCCGCTGCTGGCGGAGCACATCCGCGTCTCCTTCGACACGTACCTGGACCGCCGCACGGCGTACAGCTTCGGCGTGACGGCGGCGGGCGCGCGCATCGACGGCTACCACGGCGGGGACAGCGAGTCGATGGACTTCAAGTACGAACCCGTCTGGGAGGTGCGCACCGCGCGTGACTCGGCGGGGTGGACCGCGGAGCTGCGCATACCGCTCAGCCAGCTGCGCTTCATCGCGCGCCTCGAGCAGACGTGGGGCCTCAACATCACCCGCTGGATCCCCAGCCGCGAAGAGAGCCTGTACTGGGTCGTCATCCCCGCCAGCCAGAGCGGCTACGCGTCGCGCTTCGGCGAGCTCACGGGGCTCAGCGGGGTGCGCCCGGTGCGCCGCATCGAGGCGATGCCCTACGTCTCCACCGGTGCGACGCTGCGCAGCGGCGTGGACCCCGCCGATCCCTTCACCGACGCGCGGGAGGGCGCCGTGCGCGCGGGGGCAGACCTCAAGGTGGGCTTGGGATCGAACCTCACGCTCGACGCTACCGTCAACCCGGACTTCGGGCAGGTGGAGGCGGACCCGGCGGAGGTGAACCTGGGCGTGTTCGAGACCTTTTTCGGCGAGAAGCGGCCCTTCTTCACCGAGGGGAGCCAGCTCCTCTCGGGCGGCGGCAACAGCTACTTCTACTCCCGGCGCATCGGCGCGGCGCCGCGCGGCGCGGCCAGCGGCGACTTCGTGCGGCGGCCGGACGACTCCACCATCCTCGGCGCCGCCAAGCTGACGGGGCGCCTCCCCTCTGGCCTCTCCGTCGGGCTGCTGGGCGCGGTCACGGACCGGGAGCGGGCCCGCGTCTACCACGCGGACGAGGACAGCGTGGCGCTGGTGGACGTGGAGCCGCGCACGGCGTACGCGGTGGGGAGCGTGCAGCAGCAGATCGGGAAGAGCGGCTCCACCATCGGCGCCACCCTCACCGCCGTGGCGCGGGACCTGGAGGGCGGCTCCCCGCTGGCCGCGCGCCTCCCCGGCCGCGCGTGGAGCGGCGGGGTCGACTGGGACCTGCGCTTCGGCAAGGGCGCGTACCAGGTGAGCGGCTTCGCGGGGGGCAGCGACGTGCGCGGCGACTCGCTGGCCGTGCTGCGCCTCCAGCGGAGCTCCGCACGCTACTTCCAGCGCCCCGATGCCGGCCACGTGGAGGTCGATCCGTCGCGTACCTCGATGGCGGGGTACACCGGCGGGCTGACCGTGGCGCGCATCAGCGGCGAGCACTGGCTGTGGAGCACGGGCGCCAGCGTGGAATCGCCGGGGCTGGAGCTGAACGATGTGGGCCAGCTCGCCACGGCGGACGACATCAGTGGGTACGCCCAGCTCCAGTACCGGCAGACCAAGCCGCGCGGCGCATTCCGCAGCTATGACGCGTACCTGACCTCGGACGCGGAGTGGAACCTGGACGGAGTGCGCATGGGCGGCGCGGTGGAGCTGAGCGCGGTGGGCACCTGGCGAAACCGGTGGCGCAGCGACTTCAGCGCCTTCTACCAGCCCCGCGCGCAGAGCGTGAGCGCGTCGCGGGGCGGGCCGCTGGTGGGGACGCGGGCGCAGTGGGCCGTCATCAACCGCCTGGCCAGCAGCAGCGCGGCCCGTTTCCGCTGGAACGGGCGCGTCTACTACGGCGAGAACGAGGACGGGCGCGCGACCTACCGTCTGAGCGGCGGCATCGCCTTCCGCCCCGGCCCGCGCTGGCAGCTCTCCATCGATCCCAACTACCTGCGCACCACCCCCGTCCGCCAATACGTCGCCACGCTGAACGACGGGCCGGAGGCGACGTTCGGGAAGCGCTACGTCTTCGCGTCGGTGGGCCGCAGCGAGTTCTTTGCGCAGATCCGCCTCAACTACCTCTTCACCCCCGATCTCTCGCTGGAGTTCTACGCCGAGCCGTTCGCGTCCAGCGGGCGCTACCACACCTTTGGCGAGCTGCCGTCAGCGGGGAGCCACGAGCTGGCGCTGTACGGAAGCGACACCACGCGCGTGCGGCGCGAGGGGAACGCCACGCGCGTCTTTGGCGCCCCGCGCGACGCGGTGGTGGAGGACTTCAACGTGCGCTCCTTTCGAAGCAACGCGGTGCTGCGCTGGGAGTGGCGGCGCGGAAGCTCGCTCTTCGTCGTCTGGCAGCAGGACCGCGCCGGCGAGCGCGACGAGATCGCCCCGGTCGGCGTGCGCTCGCTGGCGGAAGCGCTGGACTCGCCCGGCGACCACCGCCTGGCGATCAAGATGACCTACTGGATCCCGGTGCGCTGAGGAACAGAAGGCCTCACACAGAGGCACAGAGGGTACTACAAGAACAACCA
>DASVVI010000545.1:0-5982 GCA_036386635.1 Longimicrobium sp. | reverse complement strand
CGCGAGTGGTCGTACGCAATTGTAAACTCCCTCACGATAGGAGATGGAGCAGAGAGCACGTATATCGAGGGCGATTTCGAAGTTTTCCTGTCCAGCACGCGGTCCACGGCGACAAGATCGGAGTACGCGTGGTACGTGACTTTCGCGAAGGGCGATTTCGCTGCCACTGAGGTGCAGGTCAACTGGGATTACAACTGGATGGCGGATTTCGCTCTCGCAACGACCCGCCACGCCGCGAATTACGGCGGTTACGACGCGTGGACGACATCATCCGCCGCCAACTGACATGCAGCCGGGAACTCACTTGCGAGTCACACGCTACCGCGGGGCCACACTCGCCGCCACAGCGCTTCTTTGCGGGCTGCTTGCACTTCGTGCGACTTCCCAGATCAACCCCCAACCAGCGTGCACGGAGAACGGGCCGCGCTGGACGGAGCCAGTGACGCGTGCGGGGGTGAGCTTCGCGTGGCCCGATCTGGCATTGGGGCAGCGGACTCCATACGCATTCGGCTTTCTGCCCGCGGCGGGTCCAGCTACTTCCCGCGGTATCGCTGCACTGCGGTCGGGTGCTGAGGACATTGGGGTACCTCCCGGAGCGCTCGATTTCTTCGACCCCGTGCTTGCCGTCGACCGCGGCGGCACGCTGCACGCGCTCTGGGGCGAACACGAGGCTGGCGCCGAACGCGCTGTGGACTCGGCATCCCAGGGGCCGGGATCAGCGGTGCAGTTCAGCCTCGGCCGCGTCCTCTATGCGCGCTATCGGAACGGGCGCTGGACCCGCGCGCAGGTGGTGTACCGGGGACAAGTCGTAAGCTGGCACCGTTCGCTGTTGTCGCGGCTGGTGGAGGATGCCGGGGGGAATCTTCACATCGCGCTCGTCGCAAAACCAAAGTCCGCCCATGCGCTCGTTCACCTGCGGCTGGGCCGTGATGGTTGGCGGACGACCGAATGGGTGGGAGAGCGGCGCTTTCGTCGCGATCCGGCACCGGGGGACAACTCGTTGATCCCCGCCATCGGCGGATTCTATCCCAGCCTGGCGGTAGGGCAGGGAGGGCGCATCTACGTGGCCTTTGCCAGCCCCGCTCTGCGTGCCTCCGGTAGGCCGATCCCCGGCGGCGACGTGAACAGCGTCTGGGTGCGGCGATCCGATGATGCGGGGCTGACGTGGAGCGCGCCCGTGCTCGTGCACCTTTCGGGACGGGCGGGCGGCTACGAGCTGCAGATCCTCGCCAGGGGGCGCGATTCCGTGCATCTGCTCTGGCGGAAGCAGGCGGGGCAGCAACGCGGGGCGGACGAGATCCCGCACGCCGTCTCCGCGGACGGCGGGGTGACGTGGCGCAGCGCGGGCAAGGTGCCCGTACAGGGTTCGAACCCCGTACGTCACCTCCGGGCGGTGGCCACCTCGAAGGGGGAGATGTACATCGCATTCACACAGCAGCCCGAAACCGGAACCACTCCGGAAGAGCGGAGGCGCAGACTCGACACCGATCAGATCTTCTATTCTCACCTGGGTGCGTCGGGCTGGTCGGTACCCCGCCCGCTCCGGCCTGAGGTGGGCGTGTTTCCGTTCGATCTGCGAATCGACGAGGCCGACCGGCTGCACCTCCTGTGGGGATTCACCGCGCCTGACTCGGCTGGGGGAGCGCCCCGGCGGGTCCTGAGCTACGCGATCGCCGCCCCGTGTGTCGTCGATCGGAGATGACATGCGGGTCGCAGAAAAGGAAGCCCCCCGCCGAGCGCGTTCGGAAGGGGGCTTCTTCGTACATGCCGGCCCCGCGGGCCCGCGGCTCCACGCAACGCCTTGCGCTCACGACAGATCGGTGTAGATTGCGCGTTGCACGCCAACCGCGTGCGGTGGATGAATTTGCCGCGACCGCTTGCGACCACCTAAAAAAACGCTAAAGAGTCGGGATCTCCGGTAGCCCGTTCTGGTATGCCTGCCCCGCACTCCAAGAGAGCCGCGGGGCCTTTGTTTCTCTGGAAATCACGCATGCAGCAGCTTCGCCCGCCCTATCTCGACGCACTCGACCAGCGCGTACTCGTCTTCGACGGCGCCATGGGGACCTCGGTCCAGCGCTACAACCTGACGCCGGAGGACTTCGGCGGCGAGAGGCTGGAGGGGTGCAACGACTACCTCGTCATCTCCAGGCCGAACGTCATCGAGGAGATCCACGCCTCGTTCATGGAAGCGGGCGCGGACGTGCTGGAGACGGACACCTTTCGCTCCAACCGCATCACGCTGCGCGAGTACGGCCTGCAGGAGCGCGTGCGCGAGATCAACGTCGCCGCCGCGTCGCTTGCCCGCCGGGTGGCGGACCGCTTCTCCACGCCGGAGAAGCCGCGCTTCGTGGCCGGCTCCATCGGCCCCAGCGGCTTCCTGCCGTCGGCGAGCGACCCGACGCTGGGGAACATCACCTTCGACGAGCTCGCGCCCGTCTTCCAGGAGCAGGCCGCGGCGCTGATCGAGGGCGGGGTGGACGTGCTGCTGGTGGAGACGTCGCAGGACATCCTGGAGGTGAAGGCCGCCATCTTCGGCTGCCGCGCCGCCATCCGCGAGGCGAGCCGGCCCGTCGCGCTGCAGGTGCAGGTGACGCTGGACACGAGCGGCCGCATGCTGCTGGGCACCGACATCGGCGCGGCGATGGTGACGTTGGAGTCGCTGCGCGTGGACGTGGTGGGGCTCAACTGCTCCACCGGCCCCGAGCACATGCGCCAGCCGATCCGCTTCCTGGGCGAGAACGCGCGCCTCCCCGTTTCGTGCATCCCCAACGCCGGGATCCCGCACAACGACGGCGGCGTGGCCGTGTACCCGCTGGAGCCCGTCCCCTTCGCCGAGCAGCTCGCCGAGTTCGTGAACGAGCACGGCGTGCGGATCGTCGGCGGGTGCTGCGGCACGACGCCCGAGCACATCCGCGAGCTGGTGGCGCGGGTGGGCGGCGCGAAGCCGCGGGTGAGCGAGGCGGCGTTCGTGCCGCGCCTCTCCTCCGGCATCCGCGCGACGGACCTGGTGCAGGAGCCGGCACCCACGATGATCGGCGAGCGGGTCAACTCGCAGGGGAGCCGCAAGGTCAAGCGCCTCCTGCTGGGCGACGACTACGACGGCATCCTGGACGTGGCCCGCGACCAGACGGAGAGCGGCGCGCACGTGCTGGACGTCTGCGTGGCGCTTACGGAGCGCGCCGACGAAGACGACCAGATGCGCACCGTCGTCAAGCTCCTCTCGCAGGGCGTGGATGCGCCGCTGTGCATCGACAGCACCGAGGCGCCGGTGATCGAGGCGGCGCTCAAGCAGTCGCCGGGGCGCGCCATCGTCAACTCCATCAACCTGGAGAACGGTCGCGAGCGCTGCGACGCGGTGCTGCCCTCGGTGGCGGCGCACGGGGCGGCGGTGATCGCGCTGACCATCGACCGCGACCTGGGCGGGATGTGCAAGACGCGCGAGACGAAGCTGGAGGCCGCGCGCAAGATCCACGCGATCGCCGTGGGCGAGTACGGGCTTCAACCTTCGGACCTGATCTTCGACGCGCTGACCTTCACCCTCGCCACCGGGGACGAGGAGTTCCGCAAGTCGGCGGCGGAGACCATCGAGGGGATCAGGGCAATCAAGGAGGCGCTCCCGGGCGTGCTGACGACGTTGGGCGTGTCGAACGTGTCGTTCGGGCTGTCGCCTGCGGCGCGCGGGGTGCTCAACTCCGTCTTCCTGCACCACTGCGTGCAGGCGGGGCTGGACACGGCCATCATCAACCCCGCGCACGTCAAGCCGTACTTCGAGATCCCGGACGCGGAGCGCAGGCTGGCCGACGACCTGATCTTCGACCGGCGCACCGCGGAGCACGACCCGCTGGCGGCGTTCATCGCCTTCTATGAGAACAGCACGGTGGAGCAGGAGTCCAGCGTCGATCCCACCGCCGGGATGGAGCCGGAGGAGGCGCTGCACTGGAAGATCCTGCACCGCAAAAAGGAAGGGATCGAGGAGTGGATCGACCGCGCCGTGGAGAAGTTCGGCGCGGTGCCCGTGCTCAACGACGTCCTCCTCCCCGCGATGAAGGAAGTGGGCGACAAGTTCGGCGCGGGCGAGCTGATCCTCCCCTTCGTGCTGCAGAGCGCGGAGGCGATGAAGCGGGCCGTGGCCCGCCTGGAGATCTACCTGGAGAAGGCGGAGGGGCAGACCAAGGGACAGGTGGTGCTCGCGACCGTGTACGGCGACGTGCACGACATCGGCAAGAGCCTGGTGAACACCATCCTGACCAACAACGGCTACACGGTGTACGACCTGGGCAAGCAGGTGCCGGTCAACACCATCATCGAGAAGGCGGAGGAGGTGGGCGCGGACGCCATCGGCCTTTCCGCGCTCCTGGTGAGCACCTCCAAGCAGATGCCGCTGTGCGCGCAGGAGCTGCACAAGCGCGGCCTTCGTTACCCGCTGCTGGTGGGCGGCGCGGCCATCAACCCGTCGTTCGTGCGCGGCGCGGCGCTGGTGGAGGACGGCAAGCCGTTCCCGGCGGGGATGTTCTACTGCAAGGACGCCTTCGAGGGGCTGTCGACGATGGACAGCCTGATGGCCGAGAACGGCGAGCAGTTCGTCGTGGAGCACAACGAGGAGATGCTGCGCCGCTCCGCCGCCTACAACGCGGCGAAGGAGGCGGCGAAGGGGAAGCGTCCCGCATCGCGCGAGAACCCCGCCGTGGGCGCGGCCGACGTCCCCACGCCGCCGTTCTGGGGGTGGAAGGTGCTGCAGAACCTTCCGGTGGACGACGTGGTGGAGTGCATCGACCGCAACACGCTGTACCGCATGCAGTGGGGCGCCCGCAACCTCAAGGGCGAGGAGTGGGAGCGGCTGGTGCGCGAGGACTTCGAGCCGCGCCTCGCCCGCTACTCGCTGGAGGCGCGCACGCAGGGGTGGCTCCGTCCGCGCGCCATCTACGGCTATTTCCCGGCCGGGCGGGACGGCGATGCGGTGGTCGTCTTCGATCCCAAGGACAGGACGCGCGAGGTGGGCCGCTTCGCCTTCCCGCGCCAGGAGGACCGCGAGGAGCTGTGCCTCGCGGACTACTTCCGCCCGCTGAACGGCGAGGGCCCGCAGGACGTCCTTCCGCTGCAGGTGGTGACGAGCGGCGACCGCGCGGCCGAGTTCATCGAGCGGCGAACCAAGGGCGGGGACTACAGCGAGGGCTACTACCTGCACGGCTTCAGCGTGCAGACCGCCGAGGGCACGGCCGAGCTGGTGAACCGCCGCATCCGCCAGGAGCTGGGGATCGGGGAGCCGCGCGGGCTGCGCTACTCTTGGGGCTACCCGGCCTGCCCTGACGTGGAGCAGCACGAGCTTCTCTTCAGGCTCCTCCCGGTCAAGGAGTCCATCGGCGTCGGCCTGACCGCCGGCTTTCAGCTGGACCCGGAGCAGTCGACGGCGGCGCTCGTGGTGCACCATCCGGCGGCGAAGTACTTCTCGACGAGTTGAGGGCACGGTTCCTGGCATTCCGCCTGCACCTGGCACCGATAACCGTAGCACGGCACCCCCACAGCCCCGCGCCCCAGCGCGAGGAGGTCGCAATCGCAAAGGCAAACTACAGCGTGGATCGCGCGCTGAAGACGAACCGGGGACGCTCTCGGATGGTGAGCGCGGGCATCATCGCGCTGGGGGTGCTGATCCTTGCGGGCGTGCTCCTCTTTCGCGACCGCGGGCGGGAGCGCGCCGCCGGCTCCGTTCGCGTAGGCGACGATTCCACGAGCGTGGCGGCGCGGCTGGGGAAGAACCCGCAGCGGTGCACGGAGATCAACCTGGGGCACCTGGCCGACGCATTCCCCGCGAACACCCCGCGCCCCACCGTCGAGGAGACGCTGGGCGGGCTCCACGGCCGCACCACGACGCGCTGGGTCTACGCCGGCAAGGAGCGCACCCCCTGCCGCGCCCGTCGCGGCGACACCGAGGTCGGCTTCGACCGCGAGGGGAAGGTGCTGTGGGCGGTCCCGGTGTACGGGACG
>DASVVI010000544.1:0-3430 GCA_036386635.1 Longimicrobium sp. | reverse complement strand
GTCGGTGAAGCCGGGGGTGAGGTGCGCGACGTCGAAGCGGAACTCGGCCGAGTCGCCCGGCATCAGCGGGCGCGCCAGGCGGTAGACGTAGTACCCGCCCGCCGAATCGCTCACCACCTTCGTCGCGGGACGGTCGAAGGTGAACGATTGGATCTTCATGCTGCTGGAGATGTCCACGTGCACCGAGTCGATCCGCGACCCCGTGCGGTTGTGGAGACGGTACGTGCCCCGTGCCCGCAGCTCCTGCGCGCGAGGAAAGAGCTCCATCCGCAGCTTCACCCCCGTGATCCTGGGCTGCGGCGCCCACTCGAACCGCTTGTACTCGCGCTCGTAGCGAAGCTGCACCTGCTCCGAATCGCTCTCGCTCGTCCACGGGTTGAGGATGGCCGTGTTGTAGACGATGAAGCCGCCCGTCCCCAGCACCAGCAGCCCCGCCAGAGCCGTGGCCACCAGCACCGGGCTCGTGGCCCTGGCGCGGGCGAGCCGCGTGCGCCACCCGCCGCCCTGCTCCTCGCCGCGGCGCCAGAAGAGGTTGGAGACGATCGCCAGCAGCACCGCCACGCCGCCCCAGAAGAGCGCGTACCACGTCCACGACCCCTCGGCGCCGTTCCAGCCGTTCATGTCTGAGTACAGGAGCGACGGCGTGGATGCGTACACGAGCAGGTTGTGGCTCACCCCGAGCGCGTAGATCGTCGGACCGCCCACGTAGTAGACCAGCATGATGAAGTGGCCCACGTACTTGTGGTTCGCCAGCGTCTGCACGGCGAACGCGAGCACGATCAGCGGCAGGTACGTCCCCAACAGCTGGTGGACGAAGAGCGCGCGCAGGTACTGCCCCACCTCGAAGCGGAAGTAGCCGCGCGCCGCCTGGATCAGCATCCCGCACACCATGCACGCCGCCAGCAACAGCGCCACCGTGAGGGTCAGCGCCACCAGCTTCGCCACCAGCGGCAACCAGGTGGGGACCGGCGTGGCGTCGTGGAGCTGGTGCGTGCGCAGGTCTCGCTCCTTCCACACCAGCTCGCCGGCGTAGAAGGTGATGATGATGATCACGAACAGGATGAAGCTGCCGGTAAGCGTCTCCAGCACCTTGTAGGTGACCGGGAAGGTGCGCGTCCCGTAGATCTCGCCGATGTCGCCGCCCACCAGGAGGACGAAGAGGAGGCAGAGCCCCACCAGGATGGGGAAGTACACGTTCCCCACCACTTCGCGCAGCGAGCGGCGCAACGTGGCGGCGAGCTGAAGGGCACGCGCACGCGTGTCGAAGGTGCGATGCGCACGCGGCACCACCACCGGCGCCGCCTCGTCCGCCCCGCGACGTCTTCCCGATGGCCGGTTCAGGTCGCGCTCATCCGCCGCGTGCGCGAAGCGGAACTGGTGCGCGCCCCACGCCAGCACCCCCGCCCCCACCGCCAGCCAGAGCGCCCGGTTCAGCAGCAGGAGCGCGGGGATCGGAACGAGCGACCGGTTCTGCTCCACCACCGTCCAGTAGCGCGTGGAGCGCAGCGTCGGCGCCACGCCAAAGGGATCGACCAGGTAGATCAGCCACTCCTCGTCGACCGCGCCCGCGAAGATCAGCGCGATCGCCCACCCCACCAGCAGCGCGAATCCGCCCACGTACACCGGCATCATGCGCCGCGTGGTGGCGGCCAGCATCAAAAAGATGGCGGAGGTGAAGAGCAGGTTCGGCAGCGTGACGAGCGCGATGGCGTGCAGGTACGCGAGCGGCAAAAAGGGCCCCACACGGTCCGCGTCCACGAACGGCGATGCGCTCGCGGCGATGATCCCCAGCGGAATCGACAGCAGGATGAGCAGGTTGGCGAGCACCGCGCCCAGGTAGCGCCCGCCCAGGTACGCCCACTTCGGCACGGCGGTGGTGAAGAAGAGCGGGTACGCGCGCGTCTCGAAGTCGCGGTACACCGCCGTCCCCGCAATCGCGGAGGTGATGGGTACGGCGAGTATCCCCAGCGTCAGCATCAGCGTGGCGATGCGGATCGGCGAGTTGGCCACGAGGAGCTCGCTCCCCATGTCGAAGTCGCGCCACGCCCCCGCCCGCGACGCCGTGACCACCCACGAGATCAGGAACAGTACGCCGAAGTACACCCACGTGGAGATACGCCGCAGGTGGTGGCGCAGCTCGAAGGCGACGAGCCCCCGCAGCGCGCTCATCCTTCTGTCCTCCCGAACGGCGGCTCCGCGACCGGCGGATCATCGTCCCGCGGCGGCACCTCCGTGGAAAAGGGCGGAAGCGGCGGCGGCTCTTCGACGTGCGATGCAAGCGGCGGCGCTTCTTCGACCTGCGGCGGAAGCGGGAACGACTCGTCGGCCGGCGGAAGCGGCGGCGGCTCGGCGGCGTGCGTCGGAAGCGGCGGCGGCTCCACTGCGCGGGGGGCGAACCAGTCGGTCGGGCCCAGGTCATCGGCGGTGGGCGGCTCCGGCTCGCGCACCATCGGCGGGGGGAGGACGAGGGGTGGCAGCGGGTCGTGCGCCACCGGAGGAGCGGCCTCCGGGTGCACCTCGATCCCCTTCATCACCGTGAAGTACACGTCCTTGAGGTCCGGCTCCACCGCCTCCCACGACGAGTCGGGCGGGGCGTCGCCGTACACGTGCACCAGCGTGCGCCCGCCCACCAGCGTGGTGGAGATGACGGGGAGCGCCTCCTGAACCTTTGGCAGGAATGCGCGCTCCACGCCGCGCCGCCACACCTTGCCGCGGAGCGCCTCCACCGCCTGCATCGGCTCGGCCGCCAGGCGGATGCTGCCGCGGTCGATGATGGCCATGCGGGTGCACAGCTCGCTCACGTCCTCCACGATGTGCGTGGAGAGGATGACCACCGCGCGCTCCCCCAGCTCGCTGAGCAGGTTGAGGAAGCGGGCGCGCTCCGCCGGGTCCAGCCCCGCCGTGGGCTCGTCCACGATGATCAGTTGCGGATCCCCGATCAGCGCCACCGCGATCCCGAAGCGCTGCCGCATGCCGCCGCTGAAGCCGTCCAGCCGCCGCGCCCGCGCATCCCACAGGTTGGTCTGGCGAAGGAGGGCGGCGACCGTATCGCGCCGCTCCCCCTTTGCCGTGATCCCCTTGAGGAGGGCGAAGTGCTCCAGCATCTCCGCCGCCGTCGTCGCGGGGTAGACGCCGAACTCCTGCGGCAGGTAGCCCAGCGTCCTGCGCACCGACTCCTTGTCGCGGAGCACGTCAATCTCGCCCAGCCGCGCCTGCCCTGAATCCGCCTCCTGCAGCGTGGCGAGGATGCGCATCAGGGTGCTCTTCCCCGCCCCGTTCGGCCCCAGCAGCCCGAACATCCCCGGCTGTATGGCGAGCGACACCCCGCGCAGCGCGTGCACGCCGTTGGGGTACGTCTTGGAAAGCTGCGTGATGACGAGGTTCACGGTGCTGTGGCGTGGGGTGATGGGGAGACGTGCGGCGTATGGCT
>DASVVI010000543.1:0-8630 GCA_036386635.1 Longimicrobium sp. | reverse complement strand
ATTGCGCTGGATATCATAACACCGACTGTGTTGCTCCTCATCCTTGTGACTCTCTGGATCGAACGGCGTAGATAGAGACGCTGCACCCAGAACTGAGTCGGGGCGGGGGGAATTCGATCCCCGCCCCAATCGTCAAGGCTTAGGCGTGCCTCCCCTCGGACACATGGTAGCTAAACGCTGGCCACACGCAGGACGCCGTGTGGCCACTATTCGCGCGGAGGGAGCAGGGCGGCGATGCGGGCGGAGATGGACGCGAGGCGCTCGGCGTCTTCGGGGCGGCTGGCGGCGAGGGCGCGGAGGGCGTCGACATCGTCCCAGGTGAAGGGAGACGGGGCATCGGCGCGGGCCGCGGTGAAGATGTCTTCGATGAGCGCGAGCATGCGGTAGCCGGCGGCGCTGATCTTTTTGAGGTCGGGGGTGAAGCGCTCGTCGCCCGTCTCCTCCGCGCGCTCGGCGAGGAGCTCGGCGTAGCCGATGATCTGGCCGAGCGGCGTGCGCAGGTCGTGGAGCTGCGCGGAGGAGAGCGCGGATCCGCCCGCGTCGTTCGTCTCGTTCATGGCGCGGCTTCGGCGGCGGGCGCGGTCCCGCCGCGCGACAGGAGCGCCTCGATCTTGGTGAGCAGGCGCGGCAGGTCGATGGGCTTGGTGTCGTAGTCGTCGCAGCCGGCGTCCATGGCGTGCGCCCGGTCGCCGGCCATGGCGTGCGCGGTGAGCGCGATCACCGGGATGTGGCCCGTGGCCGGCGCCGCCTTCAGCCGCCGCGTCGCCTCCCACCCGTCGAGCACGGGGAGGCTCATGTCCATCAGCACCAGGTCCGGCAGCACCGTGGCGGCCTGGTCCACCCCCTCCTGGCCATCCACCGCCACCACCACCTGGTACCCCTTCCGCTCCAGGCGGCGCGACAGCATGTCGCGGTTCATCTCGTTGTCTTCCACCAGCAAGATCTTCTTCATAGCGCAGCCGCCTGGTCTCCATCGGGGGTGGGCATCACGCCGCGAGGAACGGCGAAGTCGTCCAGCAGCTCGCCCACGCGCGCCAGCAGCGATTCGTGCGAGTCGCCCGTCTTCTGCAGCACCGTCTCCACGTAGCCGCTCAGCCGGCGGCGGTCGCGCGCGCTCAGGTCGTGGGCCGTGACGACGATGATGGGCACGTTGCGCCACTCGGGGTGGCGGCGCACCTGGTCGGCAAACTCGAAGCCGTCCATCTCCGGCATCATCAGGTCCAGCAGGATGACGGCCGGGCGCTCCGCCTCCATGCACTTGAGCCCGGCGCGTCCGTTGACGGCTTCGCAGACGCGGCATCCCTCCTTCTCCAGCACGTTGCGCATCATGGCGCGCGTGGCCGGGTCGTCCTCCACCAGTAGCACCAGCGACTCGGGGCCGGGGTGCACGTACTTGCGGATGGTGGCGGAGAGCCGGTGCCGGTCGACCGGCTTGCTGGCGTACTCGGCCGCGCCGAGCGCGAAGCCCGCCTCCGGGTCGTCCACCAGGGTGAGCATGATGACGGGGATGTTGCGCAGCTCCGCGTCTTCCTTGAGCGCCTTGAGCACGCTCCAGCCGTCCATGTCCGGCATCATCACGTCGAGCGTAATGGCGGCCGGGTGCAGCGTGCGCGCCAGGAGCAGCCCCTCCGGCCCGCTGGCGGCGGTGCGCAAGGTAAAACCCTCCTGCGTGAGGTAGCGCTGCAGGAGCTCGCGCGGGGCCGGGTCGTCGTCGATCACCAGCACGCAGCTCGTTCCGGGCGGGGCCTCGCCGCCGCCGGCGGTGATCTCGCCGTTGCGCGAGGCCACGAAGGCGCCCGCGCGCGTGCCGTCGCCGTCCGGCGCGCTCTCCTGCATCAGCGCGGGGAGCTTGATGGTGAAGACGCTCCCCTCGCCCATCACGCTGTGCACGGACACGTCGCCGCCCATCATCTGGCAGAAGCGGCGCGTGAGGGCCAGCCCCAGCCCCGTGCCCCCGAAGCGGCGCGTGGTGGATGCGTCCGCCTGGCTGAAGTCCAGGCAGAGCTTGGAGAGCTGCTCGTCGCTGAGCCCGATCCCCGTGTCCGCCACCCGGAAGACGATCCACTCGCCCCCGTCCATGAGCTGGCGGTCGGCATCGAGGGTGATGGTGCCGCCCTGCGTGAACTTCACCGCGTTGGAGAGGAGGTTGTAGAGCGTCTGGCGCACCTTCATCTGGTCCGCGCGCATCTCGCCGAGGCCGGCGGCGCGCACCACCTTGAGGGTGTTGGCGTTCTTGTGCACCATCGGCTGCACCGTGGACGCGACCTCGTCGATCAGCTCGGCCAGGTCGAAGCGCTCCACAAACAGCTCCATCTTTCCGGCTTCGATCTTGGACAGGTCCAGGATGTCGTTGATCAGCGCCAGCAGGTGCTTTCCCGCGGAGTTGATGCGCTCCAGGTCCGCGGCGAACGACTCCAGCTCCTGCTCGTCGGCCTCCTCCTGGAGCATCTCCGAGTAGCCGAGGATGGCGTTGAGCGGGGTGCGCAGCTCGTGGCTCATGTTGGCCAGGAACTGGCTCTTGGACCGGTTCGCCGCCTCCGCCGCCTCGCGCGCCTCCGCCACCTCCTCTTCGGCGCGGCGCCGCTCGGTCACGTCCTCCAGCGCGAGCATCAGCAGCTCGCCGTGGCTGCCGGCGCGAAGCTGGCGGGCGTTCAGCAGCATCACCCGGCGCCCGATCTGCGGAAAGGTGTGCTCCAGCTCGAAGTCGTTGAACACCGAGCGGGTCGGGATGATGTCTTCCAGCAGGATCCGCAGGTCGGGGATGTCCCACTGGCCGTTGCCCAGCTCGTAGATCAGCCGGCCCTCCGTCTCTCCCGCGCCAACTTCGAAGGTCTGGTAGAAGGCGCGGTTGGCGCTGCGCACGCGGAGCGACGGATCCAGGATCAGCAGCGGCTCGCGCACGGTTTCCACGATGTCCTGCGCGTACGTCTCGATCGCCTCCAGGTCCGCCTCCGCGCGGCGGCGCTCGGTGACGTCCTCCATGGCGAGAACCAGGAGCTCGTCGTGGCTGCCGGCGCGGAGCTGGCGCGCGTTCAGCAGCATCACCCGCCGCCCGATCTGCGGAAAGGTGTGCTCCAGCTCGAAGTCGTTGAACACCGAGCTCTTGGGGATGATGTCCTCCAGCAGGGTGCGCAGCGCTGGGATGTCCCACTGGCCGTTGCCCAGCTCGTAGATCAGCTGGTTCTCCGTCTCCTCCGCGTCCACTTCGAAGGTCTGGTAGAAGGCGCGGTTGGCGCTGCGCACGCGGAGTGACGGATCCAGGATGAGCAGCGGCTCGCGCACCGTGTCTACGATGTCCTGCGCGTACGCGTCGATGGCCTCCAGGTCCGCTTCTGCCCGGCGGCGCTCGGTGACGTCCTCCATGGCCAGCACCAGCAGCTCGCCGTGGCTGCCGGCGCGGAGCTGGCGCGCGTTCAGCAGCATCACGCGCCGTCCGATCGCGGGAAAGGTGTGCTCCAGCTCGAAGTCGTCGAAGACGGAGTTCTTGGGGACGATGTCTTCCAGCAGGGTGCGCAGGGCGGGGATGTCCCACTGGCCGTTCCCAAGCTCGTAGATGAGCTGGTCCTCCGTTTCCGCCGACGTGACGCGGAACGTCTGGTAGAAGGCGCGGTTCGCGCTCCGCACGCGCAGCGTGGTGTCGAGCATGAGCAGCGGCTCACGCACGGTGTCCACGATGTCCTGCGCGTACGTCTCGATTCCTGCGTCCGCCTGTTCGCGATTCATCTTCGGTCCCCTGCATGGTTTCTGCGCCCTCCGGCGAACGGCTCCCTGGTGACGATCCCGGTGCGGATTCGCGTCACTTGGGGCCACTCGGTCGTGCTCGCCGCTGCTCCGGCACCGACCGGTTTCCGCCTCGGGAGGGATGCATCACAAGAATCGTGCGGCCCGGTCGCGGCAGCACGATTTTTGGTTCCCGCGGTCATCGAAGCGCGCCGCCTCAGAACGTCGCCTCCACGCCGATGGTGGGCAGCACGGGGAACATGCTGATGCCGGAGCGGGTGGCGGGGGTGTCGCTGTAGTTGTAGAAGTAGAAGAGCACGTTGCGCCGGTTGTACGTGTTGAGCACCTGCACGTACGGCGTGAGCGTGCCCCAGCTTCGCTCGTAGCGGCGGCGCAGCGTCACGTCCAGCCGGTGGTATGCGGGGTAGCGCTCCTGGTTGCGGCGGCCGGGCACCACGTACACCGGGAGATCCGGGTCCTGGCTGAGGGGGCGGGGAAGCCGGTAGCCGCCGCCCACCACGTCCGTCTCGAAGCCGATGATCTGCGCGACGGGGCGCGAGTAGGGGACGCCCGAGCCGAAGTTGAAGCGCCCGCCCAGCTCCGTGCGCCGCCCCAGCCGGTACTGCGCCACCACGTCCAGGTCCACGCGCCGGTCGAAGATTGGTGGGAAGGTGACCGTCTGCGGAACGCCCTCCAGCCCGGCGGCGGTGGGATCGGGAAAGGTGCGCGTGGCGCGGAGGAGGGAGAGCGTCGTCCAGCCGGTGAGGCGGCCGGAGCTGCGCTTCAGCAGCAGGTCGAAGCCGTACGAGCGACCCCGCCCCTCGATCAGGTCATCGTTCGGGCGGTTGGGGTCGTCGGCCGCATTCAGCTCGGTGAGGCCGCGGAAGCGCCGCGCGTACGCCTCGGCGGACACGTACCACCGGTCGCCCCAGAACTTCTCGATCCCCGCCTGCACCTGGTCGGAGACGACGGCGGGGACGTCGCGGTCGGCGGTGATCCAGGTGTCGTTGGAGACGGGGAGGTTCTCGTCGCGCAGGGAGTGCAGGAACTGCGTGTAGCGCCCCACCGACGCCTTGACCGCCGCGTCGCGCCCTGTGCCCAGGAAGCGCTTGGCCGCCAGCCGCGGGGAGACGATGGGGCGCGTGTGGCCGCCCGCCGTCCACACGTCCGCGCGCAGGCCGGGCTCCACGATCCAGAGCGGGGACGGCTCCCAGCGAAGCTGCCCGTAGCCGCTGGCGAGCGTGCCGCGCCGCCGCGACGAGAAGAAGACGGTGCCGCCCGCCTCGCCCAGATTGCGGTGGGCGGGGAGCGTCGCCTCCACGCCGGTGCGCAGGGCGAGCCCCGTCCCCAGCGGGCGCCCGAAGTCGGAGCGCAGCTGCCACTGGCTGACCGCCGACTCGAAGCGCGTGTCGCCGAAGTCCACGAAGGTCAGCGCCTCGGCGTAACGCGAGAAGCCCAGCCGCGTGTCGGACGTCCACCGCCCCAGCGGCTGGCTCCAGTGCGCGCCCGCCACCTGGTTCCCCCAGTTCCAGCGGATGCGCAGGATGTCGTCCGCGCTGTCGTCCCCCGGCTCCCCGTCTTCGGAGCCCGGCGCCTCGAAGTCGGAGAGGTCCAGCACGTCCTGGCCGCCGTAGCCGGTCAGCCGCAGGGTGCCGCCGCGCGGCATGGGGATGGAGAGGCCGAGCTGCAGGTCGGTCAGGTGGTACGGGAAGTCGACGACGGGCGCGAGGAGCGCGTCGAAGTACGACCTCCGCGCGGAGACCAGCCACCCGCCGCGCCGCCCCAGCGAGTCGCGCACGGGGAGGTCGCCGCGAAGCGCCAGGCGCGTGGCCAGGATCGACACGCCGGCCGCGCCGCGCACGCCCTTGCCCTGCGTCCCCGGCTCCGTCTCGACGTTGAGGACGGACGACACGCGCCCGCCGTACTCCGCGCCGAAGCCGCCGGCCAGGAGCTCCGCCCGCGCGATCACGTCGCCGTTGAAGACGGAGAAGAGGCCGCCCAGGTGGAAAGGGTTGAAGATGGGGAAGCCGTCCAGCAGCACCAGGTTCTGGTCCGCGGACCCGCCGCGCACGTTGAAGGCGCTGCTGAAGTCGGAGGTGGACACGACGCCGGGGAGGACTTCGACGGCGCGCATGATGTCTGCCTCGCCCAGGCCGGGGATGACTTTGAGCTCGGCGCCGGTGATGACGCGCGAGGTGACGCCGGCCTCGGTTTCGAAGCGGGTGCGCTCGCGCTGCTCGGCGGCGCCGGCGCGGGCCTGGATGGCTTCCAGGGTGAACGATTCCTCCGCCAGCACCAGTTCCGTCCGCGCCTCCGCGCCCGCCGCGACGGTGACGGTCTGCTCGGCGGCGGTGTAGCCGAGTCGCTGGGCGCGCACCCGGTACGCGCCTGCCGGCAGGTTCGCCAGGCGGAATGCGCCCCCCTCGCCCGTGAAGGCGGTGCGCCGCGCCGCGCCCCCGCTCGCCGGCATGGCCGCGACGCGCGCCCCCGCGATCGGCTGCCCACCCGGCCCCGTCACCCGCCCCGCGACCGCGCCGCCCTGCGCCCATGCGGGGGTGCACGCCAGCACGAGGGCGCACAGGAGGAGCATGGCGGTTCGATACGGTCGCATGTCGTTGTTCGGAGGACGGGGGTGTGCGCGGGCGTGTCTCTGCCTGTCTCACGATGTACGCCGCTGCGCCTCCGGAGGTCCCCCGCGCTCTTGACGCCCCCTGTTGCGCGGGCAAGGTTAACGGCCAGCGCCGGGGGATGGGCGCCGGGGGCTGAAGCCCCCGGCTGGAACCACGCGAAGGCGGCTGAAGCCGGCTCGAGAACCGAGATGCGGTAGGCGCTCGGGGGGGGGCGGGGTTCGTCCCGTGCGAGGCACGGGCAGCCACGTGGGGCTGCCCCTACGGGGTTTTGGGTCCGTAAGGCGGGGGCGGGGTGGGGGAGAGGGTGGGCAGACACGCAGGTCTGCCCCTACCAAGATCTGTTTGCGGGAACGGGGCGGGATCCCGACCGCGAGTCCGCGAAGGCGGACTTTGTGCTGTTGTTGCCGCGAGTTCACTCGCCAGGGCCAGGAATACCCAGGATTACACAATGGAAACGACGATGCAGCGCAGGCTGGTGAGCATCCGGCGGCGCGTGCCGATGGACAGGATCGAGGAGTACGTGCCGCTCTGGCTGCAGCTCCACGCGGCCGCGACGTCCAAGGGGGCGCACGCGTGGAACTTCATCTCGGCGGACGTGCCGGAGGTGTACCTGGAGTTCCTGGAGTTCGGCGTCGAGACCGACATCCGCGCGGACGAGGCGACGGTGGAGGCGATCCGGAAGCTCCACGAGGCGTTCCACGACACCTACCCGGCGCCGCAGACCATCGAGGAGTGGGTCGCCGTGCCCACGCCGCCCACCATCGCATGAGCGCGGACCGCGAGCGGCTCGTCGCGCTGCTGCTGGAAAGGTCGTTTCGCGTGGGCGACTTCGTGCTGAGCAGCGGCGCGCGAAGTCGCTTCTACATCGACTGCCGCACCACCACGACGCACGCCGAAGGGCAGGCGGTGGTCGGGCGGCTGGGGCTGGCGGCGGTCCGCGATGCGGGGCTGCGTCCGGACGCCATCGGCGGGCTCACGATGGGCGCGGACCCGGTGGCGTACGCCATCGCGCACGCGTCGTGGATCGCGGGAGACCCGGTCAACGCCTTCACCGTGCGCAAGGAGCCCAAGGCGCACGGCACGGGGAAGCGCGTTGAAGGGTGCTTCGCCGCGGGAATGCGCGTGGTGGTCGTCGAGGACGTGATTACGACCGGCGGGAGCGCCCTCAAGGCCATCGAAGCCGTGGAGGCGGAGGGTGGGGAGGTGATCGCCGTGCTCTCGCTGGTGGACCGCGAGGAGGGCGGCCGCGAGGCCATCGAAGCGCGCGGCTACCCGGTGCACGCCATCGTCGGAGTCGGCGAGCTGCTGGGGGCGGCCGGCTAGCCGATCGGGATCGTGAAGATGATCGGGTAGCCGCCTTCGCCAGGCGCCACGGTGAGCTTGCGGTCCACGTAGTTGTCGGGGTGGACGTGGCTGTAGCGCACCACCGTCAGCCCCGTGAGCGTGCCGATGGCGGCGCCCGCCACCACGTCGCTCGCCCAGTGCTTGTCGTCGAAGATGCGCGAGGTGCCGGTGAGCGTCGCCAGCGTGTAGAGCACCCCGCCCACCACGTAGCGCGAGTGCGGGTGGCGCGCGGCCGTCTCCGAGGTCAGCGCCGCGGCCATGGCGAACGCCGATGCCGTGTGCCCCGAGGGGAACGACTGGTAGTCCCGGTTGCCGAAGCCGCGAAAGAGCTGGAAGTCCTGCGAGTTCCTCTCGTCCATGTAGGGGCGTGCCCGGCCGGCCACGCCCTTGACGACGTACGTCACCACGTTGGTCGCCACCACCGATTCCACGCCGTGCAGCGCCACGCCGGACATCGTCTCGTCGCCGCGGGCGCGGCCCACCAGGTAGAACGCGCCTCCCCCCACCAGCGTACCCGGCACCGCCAGCAGCCTGACCGCCGCGGAGCCCCGCCCCAGCAGCTTGCTGTGCTGCCACTCCGGCTCCCTGAGCTCCTGCGTCAGCCTCGTGTCCAGCGGGCGCATGGCGACGGCCGCGACCGCGAACCCGCCCAGGATCAGCGCGTCGCTGCGCGGAAAGACGTGGCCGGGGACGCGCGCGCTGTCCCCCGCCTGCGCCAGGGCGGGGCGCGCGGACGCCGTGGCGAGCGCGAGGGTGGCGGCCACGGCCCAGCGCACCGCCGGGGAGATCCGCGGGCGGATGGCGAAGTTCGTCATGGGGAAGTTCTCGCTGCAGAGTATACCGGCACGCCGGGGCGCGGGGCCCGCGGAGCCCGCACGATCCGCGCCTATTTCGCCGTGAACCACATGCGCGCCGCCACGATCACCAAAAAGAGGG
>DASVVI010000542.1:0-9825 GCA_036386635.1 Longimicrobium sp. | reverse complement strand
TCCGTTCGCCTGTAGCCGCGCCGTGCGGCGCCCATCCCCCGTCGTGTCCGTCCCCCGGTTTCGCCGCCGACTGTCCCCTGCGGCGGGCGCCCCCCGGTTTGGCGACCCGCGTCCCCATGCACCTTCCATTCCAGCCGGAACACCCCCGATGCGTGCAGCCGCGCCGCTTTTCCGCACCTCCGCGGACGATGACGGCGTGTGGGGCTCCGCTCTTGCACAGGTGGTGGTGCGTGTGGCCGCCGCGGCGGCCTCCAGGTGGTGCAACTCCATGAGGCGAAAGAAGATGTATACGCGACGCACGATCCCGTTCCGGCGCCAGGCGCTGCTCCTGCCGCTCCTTGCGGTGCTTTCCGGCTGCGCTTCGATGGGCAACCTGGGCGCCTTTCTGAGCGCCCCGACTTTCCAGGTGGACCAGAACCAGCAGGCGCAGCTCCGCCTCCTTCCGCCGGGCCCTGGGCGGCCCGCGGGCGGCGCGGCGATCCGCCTCTACGCGCGCGTCACCAACCCTAATCCGCTGGCGCTCACGCTGAGCACGCTGGCCGGGCAGCTGGAGCTGGAGGGACGGCAGGCGGCGGAGGTGAACTTCCCGCTGGGCGTCCCCCTCGCGGCCGGGGGCCAGACGGTGGTGCCGCTCGACATCGCGGTGAGCTTCAGCGACGTCCCGGCGCTCGGGAGCGTGATCATGAACGCCCTCACCGGCCGCTCGATCGCCTATCGCCTGAACGGCACCGTCGGTGTGGATGCCGGCCCGCTCGGACGCCCCACCTTTGGGCCGATGGCGCTGCTTTCGGGGAGCACGCGCGTCACGCGGTAGAGAATGGCGGTCGTGGAAACGATGGCGGGGGTGCGGCTTGACGGCTGCGCCCCTGCTTTCGTGTGTGCACGGCGTGTAACCGCTGGCCCCACGCCGAGGATCGGCGCGGGGAGCGTGCGGTGGTGCGGGGGAGGGCACGGGCAGCCACGTGGGGCACGGGATCGGTGCCCCGGGTGAGGGTCAAGGCTGCGGCGAGGGAGGGCAGACACGCAGGTCTGCCCCTACGAGAATTTGGTGCGCGCCGAGAGGGGGCGGAGCAGCGCGTGACACGGGCGCGATGAATCGCGCCCCTACAGGGCATCCGCGAAGCGCGAGGGCAGTTCTCCCCCTCGCCCGCCCTGCGCCCCCGCAGGCGGGGGAGGGGGTCGGGGGGAGGGGCCCTAAACAGAAGCGGAGCGCACGTTGGTGCGCTCCGCTCCGGGACCCTTCGACGGGAAGATCAGCGTGTCTGGCGGCCCCTGCGGGAGGGCGCGGGATCAGCCTTCTTCGCGCCCGACGCCGGCCAGGATGCCCACGGCCCGGAAGCACTTGTGGCAGTAGAGCGCGGCGGCGTACTCGCCCTCCGGGTCCGTGACGGAGGCGAAGCCGTTGGGGTCGATCTGCGGCTCGATGAAGGCCAGGACCTCGATGTTCCCCGGGCCGCACATGGGGCAGGGGACGTTGGAGGGGTCCTTTCGATACGCCATCAGGAGCTCCAGCGCTTCGGCGTCCGTGAACGGGCCCTTGGGCTGCGGAAGCGCGTCGGAAAGCTCACGGTCGATGCGGTTCATGGGTCCCTCCTGGGTGTCTGCGGCGCGCCGGCCCTCCGTCGCTCCGCCTGCATGCTGACCTGTCCCGTGGCTCCTCAAATGCAACGCACGTGCCGAACCGCATAACAGACAAACGCTTACGAAAGTGCTTGCCAGGCGTGCCGCTCCGGCCCAGGGTGATTGGGCAAGGTCCGGGCCGGAACGTTAACGAATAGGGAATGGACGCGGCACGGACGAATTGTCTCCCCCTAGCCCGCCCTGCGCCCCCGCAGGCGGGGGAGGGGGTCGGGGGGAGGGGGCTCTCACCTCAACGTCCGCTCGAACAGGTCGTAGATGCGCCGGTACTCGTCCGCCCACGACTCGGGGCGGGTGAAGCCGTGGTCCTCCACCGGGTACACGGCCAGCTCCCAGTTCGTCTTCCCCAGCTCGATCAGGCGCTGGCTCAGGCGCACGATGTCCTGGAAGTGCACGTTGGTGTCCACCATGCCGTGCGCCATCAGCAGGTCGCCGCGCAGGCCCTCGGCGAAGTAGATGGGCGACGAGCGGCGGTAGGCGAGCGTATCGTCCTGCGGCTGGTTGAGAATGCGCGCGGTGTACGGATGGTTGTAGTGCGCCCAGTCCGTCACCGAGCGCAGCGCCGCGCCGGAGCGGAAGACGTCCGGCTCGGTGAACAGCCCCATCAGCGTGATGAAGCCGCCGTACGATCCGCCGTAGAGGCCCACGCGCTTCGCGTCTACGCCCTCGTTGGCCACCATCCAGCGCGCGGCGTCCACGTGGTCGGAGAGGTCCTTGCCGCCCATGTGGCGGTAGATCCCCGTGCGCCACGCGCCGCCGTACCCCGCCGAGCCGCGGTAGTCCACGTCCATCACCGTGTAACCGCGCGAGGCGAGCAGGTGGTTGAACATGTACTCACGGTAGTACGTGCTCCACCCGCGGTGCGCGTTCTGGAGGTACCCCGCGCCGTGAACGAAGAGAACGCCCGCCCCGTTGGGCGCCGCGCCCAGGTCGCGCGGACGGTAGATGCGCGCGTACACCGTGGCCCCGTCCTGCGCCTTGAAGGTCACCACCTGGGGCTTGATCCAGGGGCCGCGCCGGAACTCCGCCGTGGTCGAGGTCGTCACGCGGCGGGCTGCGGCGCCGCGGCCCACGGGCATCAGGTACAGCTCGTTCGGCGCGTCGGCGGTGGAGTGGAGGAGCGCGGCCCAGCGTCCGTCCGGCGACACGCGTGCTTCGGTCCATCCCTCCAGCGTCGTGAGGCGGGTGCGCGGGCCGCCGTCGATACTCACCGCGTAAAGGCTGCGCTCGCCGGGGTGCGTCTCGCTGGTGGTGATGTGGAAGCGGCGCCCGTCCGCCGTCGGCTGCACCTCCGTCACCTCCCAGTCGCCCTGCGTCAGCGCGGTGATGGCGCCGCCGGTGGCGGGGGCGGTGTAGAGGTGCGAGTAGCCCGTCTTCTCCGAGATGAACCAGACGCGGTCGTCGCCCGTCCAGCCGCCGGAGAAGAAGGCGGGGCCGCCCACCCACGCGTCGTCGTGCAGGTGCTCGATGAGCGTGGTGCGCGCATCCGGCGTGGCCACGTAGATCCAGCGGTCCTTGAAGTTCTCGGGCACGGACATGAGCAGCGCCCGGTCCGCGCGCGGCGCCCACCCCAGCGCGGCGATGGAGGGGCGGCGCTCCTTCTCCGCTTCCACCCACGACACCCTCCCCGTCGCCAGCTCCAGGATGCCGACGCGGCCGCCCGCCTGCACGTCGCCGACCTTGGTGCGGGAGGGGATGTCCTCCGTGAAGCCGCTTTCCGTGATGTAGTTGGGGACGATGGTGGTCTTCTGCGCATCGACGCGCGCGTTCGTGGTCAGCAGCAGGTAGCGGCCCGATGGCGAAACCTCGGCGCCCTGCAGGGTGACGTCCTTACCCAGGTACACGGGCGGCACGCGGACGCGCAGCGAGTCCTCGCGGGCGCGGTGCAGGCGCTCCTCGCGGCGGTCGCGCACGGCGTCCAGGAGCTCGCGCTGCTGGTTCTCCAGGAAGCGGCGCTGGCCCCGCGCCGTGTCGCGGGCGGGCGCGGCCTCCATGCGAAGGTCGGTGATCTGGCGCAGGGGGCCGCCCTCCACCTCCATCGCGAAGACGTTGTTGCCGGAAAGGAAGTAGACCGTGCGCCCGTCCGCCGAAAGGTGCGGCGACCGCTCGCGCTGGGGCGTGTCGGTAATGCGATGCTCGCGGCCCGTAGCGTCCACCACGAAGACGTCGCCACCGCGCTCCGAAGCGCGGCGGGTGCGCTCCGGGTTCCAGTCGCCCTGCTGCGCGGGAGCGATGCGGTACGCGAGGCTGTCCGGCACCACCTCCGGCGCGCCGCCCGCCGCGCGGACGCGGTAGACGTGCGTGGTGGTGTCGCGCGACTCCGGCTCGCGCCAGCGGAAGTACACGGTGCGCGAGTCCTCCGACCACCTCACCTCGTCCGGTGAGCGGCCCACCAGCCCCTCGCCGCGCATGATATTGCGCACGCTCAGGTCGAAGCTGGGATCGCGGCGCACGGGCGCGACCGTCTGCGCGGCGGCGGGGGCGTATACGGCCTGCACGGCCGCGACGAGGAGGGGCGCCACGAGGGCGCGGATCGGGATGGTCATGGCTGCAATTGTTGAAGTCGTCGGCGCGCCCGCTCCACTCAAGGGCGCAGCACGGGGTCACAATCCCGCCACAGCTGCACGAAGCGCCGGTAGTGTGGGGGGAAACCGAGCGATTCCGGCGAACCAAGCCCAGATCACGCAGGGGAGACGGCCCCAATGTATCGTCCTCCGCGAGTCCACGTCAGATCCCCTCCACATGATCTTCGCCTCCGCAAGCGCCTTCGCCGCGCTCTCCGCGGCCACCTCCGCCGCCGCGAAGAGCGAACCCTGCCGCAACCTCCCACCCCCCGCGGGATGCGCCAACGGCCCCGGTCCGCTCTGGACCGGGGCCGTCGTGGTTTTCACCTTTCGCGCTGCTCTCGCGGCGGCAGTGCCTGGGTGACCCGGTGTGCTTCGCCCTGCCGACCGCGTGAACGGTACCGGATGCTCAGCGCGCCACGGGCTCCTGCGCTACATGCGGTCGGTTGCTACGGGAAATACGACCCGGCTGGGGACGTGGGAGTCGACGGTCGTGCCGTTCCCGAGGGTACCGAGCACATTGGAACCCCAGCAGTAAACGTCGCCCTGCTCGGTGACTCCGCAGGACGTGGAACCGCCTGTGCTGATTTGTTTCCACTTGAAGTCGCCCGCCACACGCGCCGGCACCGGACTGTATGGTGCCGCGCCGCCCAACTCCGCCGCGCCCCCTCCGCCGAGTTGGCCGTAGAAGTCTATCCCCCAGCAGTACCCGCCGCCGTCTACCGCGATGCCGCAGGCGTGCAAGGGGCCTACACTGACGCTGCGCAGCTTCAGCCCGCCCGCTACCCGCGCCGGGACAGGGCTGTCAACCGTGTCGCCGGTGCCCAGCACACCGCCGGCGCCGCGCCCCCAGCACCACGCGGCGTGGTCGGTCGCGAGCGCGCAACTGTGGTTGATCCCGGTTTCCACGCTGAGGAACGCCGTCCCACCAGCCACGGGGGTGGGTGTCGTGTACGAGGGGGCTGCGGAAGGCGTCCCGTAGGCGCCTTGCGATCCGTTCCCCAGCTCCCCATACCAATTTTCGCCCCAGCAGACGACCTCGCCGCTCCAGACTCCGCACTGGTGGATGTACCAGCCACTGTAGCCGTGGTCCCTCACCGAGCCGATCCGCACGAGTCGCCTTGTCCGGCTGAACCCGGAGAGCGCGTATCCGGGAGCGAGCGCGACGAACCCGGGGGCTGCGGGCCGGCTCACCGTCACCTCCTCGGCGCTGCACAACACTTCGCCAGTGGGCGAGAGCCCGCACACCCCGAGGCCCGCATCGCGCGGGTCGCGCAGATGGATATCCGGAACCAGGGCCGGGCTCGGCACCACCTTCATGTCGGAGCCTCCCCCGTAGGCAGAGCGGCGCCCCCAGCAGTAGAGCCCGCCGTCCACGCCGGTGCCGCACGAATGGATTTCGCCCGGGCTGATGCTTTGGAAGCGGACCGTGCCGGCAACCCGGAGGGGCGTCGTCTGGTAGGGAAGCGGCTCATTTAAGCGATCCGGGGGACGCGTGGTGCCCGTGGTGCCCGTGCCCAGATTGCCCAAGGTGTTTTCTCCGCCCCAGCAGTACCCCGCCCCCTCGGTGGTGACCGCGCACGCCGCGCCGCCCCCTGGCGCGACGCTAACCGAGGCGAACTTCAGGGGCACGTCCGGCGTTCCGGGCGAGCGCTCGCAGGCCGCGGTTGCGAAGGCAAGGAGGACAAACGAGCGTCGGAGGATGCCGGGTATCCACATGCGTGACCGGGAGGTGGAAGGCAGGGTTCCTTGCAAAAGCGCCGCACCAGGTATAGAACGCGGTCCCGCGGGAGCAGCACTGGTCCGGTCAGAATCTGTCCGCGCGACGACAGACGCGCAAGGATCGTCACCTCTGTGTCGGGCGCGGTTGCGATGCGGCCGCGCATAGCGCTCCGGGTGGAGCCGAACACCCGCCCCCCGGATTCGCGCCGCGCGAATCGCCCCGCGCTGATGAATTTGCTCTCAAAGACGAGGACGACGAGCTACCCGAGTGAATACCCCGGCGACCCCGATCCACGAATGGACGGGGGCCGATTTACCGCGCCGCAGGGCCAGCTACGGGGCTGACGGCGAGGCCGTGGCCGACACGTTCTCGTCGACGGTCAGGGTGACGCCGGCCCAGGTGCGGGGGGCGGGGAGGCCCTGCCAGACGGTCGCGAAGTCGATGCTGCTCTCGCGAGGGGTGCGCTCGAGGGAGAAGTTCGGGCCGCCCGCGACCCAGAAGGGGACGGGCGCGCCCGCCGCTCCTTCGACGACCGGACGCAGCACGGCGGCGTTCTCGCGGTGCGCGTAGAGGGCCGGGCGGAAGCGGCCATCGCGGCGCACTACCTCGGTCCACGCGCCGACGTACGCGGACAGTTCGGGGCTGAGCGTGGTGAAGCGCTCCACGTCCAGGAACACGGCCGTTCCGCTGGGGAACCCCTCGAACGCGGTGCGGGCGATGGCATCGGCGGCGTCCGCGCGGCCACTGTCGGCGGTGAGGAGGGCGCGCGAGCAGACCAGGGGAGTGCCGGGCAGGACGACGGCGGTGTCGCTCTCGAAATGCTGCTGGCCCACGTAGATCACCGCGAAGCCGTAGCCCATCGCCTGGACCGCCGCGCGCTTGCCGCTCCACGACGCGTCGCGGTGGCAGGGCGCGGGGAGGTAGTAGCCGACCCACTCGTATGGCGCGGCGCCCCGCCACGCCCGCAGCGCTTCGTCGCCGGGGTAGCGGCCGAGGTCGAAGCCGGGGTGGTTGGGCGACGCGGCGCGCGGGGCCGCGGGTGCCGAGCCCGCGCCGGTGGTGGACGCGGAAGCGCAGGCGCCCGCGAGGATCAGCAGGGCGGGAGCAAGGTAGTTTCGCATGCGCGGCCGATGGCGCAAAAACGGCGCCCGCACGTTCGTCCTTCAGACCCAGTGCTTGCGGCGGAAGTAGAGGAAGATCCCGGTCCCGATCGCCGCCATCAGAGCCAGCGCCCACCAGTAGCCGTAGCCCCACCTGAGCTCCGGCATCACGCGGAAGTTCATCCCGTAGACTCCCGCCACCCACGCCATCGCCATCAGGATGATGGACCAGGCGGCCATCAGCCGCATCGTCTCGTTGAGCTGGTTGGAGGAGACGGTCATCTGCGCCTCGATCGCCATCCCCAGCCGGTCGCGCAGCGCCTCCGTCTCTTCCACGACGCGGATTGAGTGGTCGTACACGTCCTGGAAGTACAGCATCAGGTCGGGGGAGAGGAAGGGGAGCTCGCGCCTCACCAGCGTCCCCAGCACCTCGCGCCCGGGGCCGAGCACGCGGCGCAGAGTGGTGAGCTCGCGGCGCATCCCGAGGACCTCTTCGAGCGACGCGATCTTCCCGGCGGTCGCGTTGGTGTAGATGCGGCTCTCCATCTCGTCCACGCGGTCCGCGAAGTGGTCGAGCACGGGGAAGTAGCCGTCGACGATGGTGTCCACGATGGCGTGCGCCAGGGCGCCCACGTTGCGGAAGCCGGCCTCGTTGGCGCGCCAGCGCACCAGCACCTCGCTGAGCGGCGAGATGTCGTGGTCGTGCACCGTCACGATGAAGCGGCGTCCGATGAAGACGTGCACCTCGTGCAGCGCCATCCGCCCCCGTCCCGCGTTGATGGCGGCGGAGTAGAAGACGAGGAAGAAGTAGCCCGGGTAGCGGTCCAGCTTGGGGCGCTGGCGCCCGCGGACGGTGTCCTCCACCGCCAGCGGGTGGAAGTGCAGCGTCTCGCGGAGGAAGCGCGCCTCATCGTCGCCCGGGGCGGCCACGTCGATCCACACCAGCGGCGTGGTCTCGTCGGTGGGCGACGCGGCGGCCTGGCAGCGCGCGTAGAGCTCGATGCCGCGATCCATCTTGACCGCGTGCACCCCCGCTCCCTCATCCGCGTAGATCATGATGCGGGATCGGGCGCGGACCTCCTCCACGTCCATCCCGTACAGGTCCAGCCCGGACTCGCCGGACTCAGCGGGCGCGTCGGCGCTCATAAGCGGGGATGGTGTTGGTGAAGAAGGCGGTGACCACCTCCAGCGCTCCCGCCACGACGTGGGGGATCCACACCTTTTCGTCGAACCCAAGCACCCACGGCGACGCGATCAGCACCACCCCCGCGATCCCGTCCAGCAGCAGGTGCATGGGCACCTGGATGCGCTTCACCGCGCCCAGCTCGTAGTCGGTGAAGAGGGAGTACAGGATGGCGCCGGCGCCCACGCCGACCGGCACCCACTGCTCCGGTCCGCCCGTGGCGAAGCCCAGCAGCCAGGGCGCCGCGATGAGTAGTGCGCCCATCAGGTAGTCCAGCACCCCGTGTACGCGGGTGGGGATGCGCATGGCACGGCCTCCGGCGGTGGTTTCGTTGGATGATGCCCGTCACTTCGTTCGCGCGGTGTGCAAGCGGCGCGCCCTACGCCCACCGCTCCAGCCGCCCGTCGGCGGCGCTCGCGGGCAGGGCGCCCGGGTGGAGCCACGCGGCGAGCGCTTCGATGCCGCCCATCACCCTCGGCCCGGAGCGGCTGAAGAAGGCGCTGTGCCCGATCGCTGCGCGCCCCTCCGCCAGCGCGCGTGGGGCGATTGCCTCCATCCTAGGCCGCGCGCGCTCCGCGTCCGCCCGCGTGGCATCAAGGTCGTAGCCGCAGGGGATCAGGAGGAGGCGCTCGGGGTCCAGCTCCTCGGCCTGAGCCCAAGGGATTTCCACCGAGTGCCCGCCCGCCGTCCCCAGCAGCGACTCCGCGCCCGCGTGCTCGATCATCTCCGGAATCCAGTGCCCCGGCGCGAACGGCGGGTCGAGCCACTCCAGCGCCAGCGTGCGCGGCCTCGGCCTCCCCGCGACGGCCTCCGTTACCCGGTCCAGCCGCCCGCGCAGCCTCGCCACCGTCTCCTCGCCGCGCCGCGCATCGCCCGCCGCCTCCGCCACCTGCGCCACGGTGCCGAGGATCTCCTCGAGCGTGTGCGCATCCAGCGAGAGCACCGTGGGGCGCGACGGCAGCGCGTCCACTGCCTCGTGCACGGATGCGGTGGGTACGGCGCACACCTCGCAGACGGCCTGAGTGAGGATGAGGTCGGGCTTCGCGTCGCGGAGGGCGTCCACGTCGATGGCGTACACGCTGCCGAACTCCATCATGCAGCGCCGCACCTCGGCGTCGATCTCGCCGCTGGTGAGCCCCGCCGGCTCGAAGCGCACGCGGCTGGCCCTGGGGAGCCGCAGCGCCTCGGGCGGGTAGTCGCACTCGTGCGAGATGGCGACCAGGAGCTCCTGGAGCCCCAGCTCGTACACGATCTCGGTCGCGCTGGAAAGAAGGGAGGCGATTCGCATGGGGGTAAGGTAAGGCCCTCACCCCCGCTCGTCAGGCCCCCTCCCCCCGGCCCCCTCCCCCGCCTGCGGGGGCGCAGGGCGGGTGAGGGGGAGAACTGCAGTGCCATTCGCACGGATCTGGTAGGGGCGCGATTCATCGCGCCCGTGCCCGCCGCCCCTCCGCCGCCCGCCTCCTACACCGACGCCCGTAGGGGCCGACCTGCGTGTCATCTGTTCCAACTAATTCGTCCGTGGTCCGCATTTTCTGTGTGAATGTCGCGGTGTTCGCTCCAGAGGCAGGTCTGGTGGCAGGGGAACAATATCTTCGTCGCGGATCGTGGGTGCGCATG
>DASVVI010000541.1:0-3832 GCA_036386635.1 Longimicrobium sp. | reverse complement strand
CCCGTGATGTCGATGATGGCGACGGTCGCCTCGGTGTCCACGATGCGCTGCAGCAGGCTCTCCATCACCACCTGCGTGCGCGCGCTGTCCAGCGTGCCGATCAGCGGCACGGCCAGGATGCCGTCCCACAGCTTCACCACGGGGGTGGAGAGCTCCATCAGCTCCTGCTGCTGCCGGTGGATGACCTCTTCGCGGCTGCGCTGGAAGACTTCGGTGGTGTGCAGCCCCAGCCGGTCCACCAGCGTGGTGACGCCGCGCAGCCCTTCGTGGTAGCGCGCCGGGTCGTCGCCCGCCGCCGCGCGCAGCCGCTCGAAGAGGGGGCCGCGCAGCGAAAAGACGAAGGTCGCCGTCTCGGAGGGCGTGAACCCCTTGAGCGCCCGCGCCCTTGAAACGCGTCCCAGCATCTCACGGAGCGGCGCCCATGCGGGGCTCTCCGGGTCGGCCGGCCCGCCGCTGCGCAGCGCCTCGCGCAGAAGCTGCAGGAACTCGCCGGACTGCTGGCGGAGCTCCGCCTCGGTGATCAGGTCCGGCCGCGTGTCCGGCGAGGCGAGCTGCTCGGCGATCCACGCCTCCTGCAGCCCGTGCGGGTCGCTCGTGAGAAGGTCCGTGACGATCTGCGTGGTGCTGCTGTCCATGGCTGCGCCGGGGATACGTGTTGGCGGGCAACGAATTGACGAGATCGGGATGCTCCGCGGCTCCGCCGGTTCGCAAGGATGAAGCCGGGCGCGCGGGCCTACCCGCGGGCCGCTTCGATCTCCTTGAGCAGCGCCTCGTCGTCCATCCCCTCTTCCCAGTCGCCGGGCAGCTCCAGCTCGGCGGTCTGCGCGCCGCCGCTGGGGGTGCACACCACGCGGAAGCGGTCTTTGGCGCCGTCCACGCGCGCGGCGTCCTTGTTCCCCGATTCGTCCGCGCTCTGCGCCAGCCCGGCGTACGCCTGCACGCATGTCCACCGCACCCCATCCGCATCCGTGACTTCGCGTGGCATTCCGTCTCCGTGGCCCGTGTGTTTTCGATTGGGTGCGGCGGCGAGTTTGCGAATCGCGGGCCAGGGGGCGGCGCGCGGGAGGCACGGGCAGCCACGTGGGGCTGCCCCTACGGGTGTTTGTGCCGTGGTTCGAGGCGGCGCAAGGTTGGGTAGCCACGCAGGTCTGCCCCTACGGATTCGCGATGCGCGAAGACGCCCGCGCCGATGCAATCGGGATACGGGTCGCCGCCCGGTTATCCCGGCTAGATCCCTCCCACACTACCGGACATGCGGGTCCGCATCTGGCACTTCGGAAAATTGAGGTTGGTGCGGCACTAGCCGGCAGCCCCACCTGATCGAAGTGCTTGCCCGGCAGGCGGTGTGCAGCGGCTATGGGTGGATAGCGTTCAGCAGTGTTGTGCGAGCGCAGCGGCGGCTCGGGCGAGCGACTCGGGGGCCTCTGAGTCCTCATCTCCCTCTACACCGTCGGTGCGCGCTTCCACATTGACCGGCAGTTTCAACGGATTGCCGGCCGACTTTGCTTGTGTAGGAAAAGGCTACGCCATCGCCGATTTGGAATTGGATCGCCCGTCAGAAGTGTGAATTCGGCAAACTCTGTCGCTGATCCTCTCTGAACTCTGGCGCGATCCAGGGATCACTGGCCATATCTTTTGCGCCGTTCAGTGCAGCGCTGCTGCCCACCGCCGGCGGGCGAGGGAGGATGAACCAGATGATCGACAGACACGCCGTACCGACTTGGTGCAGTCGGGCCTCTCCACGAGGGACATCGCAGCACAGATGGGCATCTCCAAGGGTTCCTTGCAGTCGATCGCCAAGGTGCCACCCGCCGCCGAGGCCGACGAGAAGCGAGCCGCAGCGCTCGCGGCGCCGGGCGTCTTCCGCTACCGATCGCATGGGGCAAAGCATGCGTGAGCTCGCCGCCGAGGGTCCACATCTGATCGCCCAGTGGCGAAAGACCACCTCCGCACGGCCATAATCAGCGAAATACGGAGTGGGTGAAGCGGCGCTAGCCGACGCTCGATCAATAGAATCTTAGCGGGTTGGACACCGAGAGACACGCCGCCCCCCATCGTGCAGTGGTGTTATGGCTGCGGTCTCTGCGGCCGGCGAGCACAACGTTCGGCACGTGGTGACCGGCCGCTACAAAATCGGCCGGCAACAGACTCATTGACGCCACTAATCCAGCAGTATAATCTTCTAACCCTCCACCATCGTTTCTGATGATCCTCCTCCCCTGAGATCGTGGCACGCATCCTAATCGCACTTGCTGGTGGAGTCGGTAGCGGGAAAACGTCAGTAGCTAAAGCGCTCGGGATAAACAACAACTTTTTGTTGTTGCCCGAGTATATGGAGATGCTTGCGACGCATGAACAACTCGCGCTCTCGAAGAAGACCCCTAGGGAGAGGCTGGAAACATTTTTAGCGCTCGAGAAGGTCCGGTATGAGATCGTTACCAATTCGCACGCGCAGCACACCTTGCTAGACCGGTGCATTTGGTGTCTTGTCGCGTATGAGTATGCACGGCAGAAGTTCGACCCCTCTTATTTATTCAGGCCTTCAACCGACATGCTCTCGCGCACAGACGTACTAATCCCCAACACTACGTTTTTCCTTTATACATCAGAGGCTATCCGCAGATTACGTTGTGCTCGCCGCGTGACTATGATCGAAGACATGTTCTACTCTGAGGTGTTCAATTCGGACACGGCGAACTTCTTCAGAAACCTAGGGCGCTTCGTAGACGTCAGATTCGTTGATACAAGTCGACAGGGGATTTCCCAGATTGCGGAAGCTATCGATCGCAGTTTAGTGTTGCGTCCGCCCCCCGCCGTGCCCCTAGGGTGGGACGTTCTTACCGAGGTCCTCAAGCTATGCTTAACGTGATCCTCGCCCTGCTCGCCGTCAGGTCATTTCTAAACAACGTCTGGATTTTCCACGCCTGCAAGAAACTGCACTATCGGTATCGGCCCTCACCTGCTACTCTCCGGCCTGATAGGCAAATCACCATCCTTTTGCCGGTTCTCCAAGAAGCTGCCATTATCGAACGAGCCGTGCGGTACATTGAGGTTTGCCGCGAAGGCTTAGGGCAGGTGGAACTCTACATAATTGGGACGGCTCGTGAGCGGGATGAGAGCGGGACAAATCCAACGCTGGAACATGCGGAGGCCTCCGCCCGACAATTAGGACGCGTACACATAATAGAGGCACCACGAACTGATGGATGGATGGTCCACCAGCTGAATTATGCGTTCTCGCATCTCATCGCTACGAGCCGACATCCGCGCAAGGAGTGGATATTCCTGATTAACGTAGACAGCCAGTTCTCTCGCGAGGGACTGGAAGAAATGATCGGATACATCAATCAGGGCGTTCCAGTTCTACACCAGTGCGCGGTATTTCTCAGCAACTTCGCAGCGCTCAGGGCTCCTCTGAAAGCGTTTGCACTGTGGCAATCTCGCTGGACTTTGGCGCATGAGCTAAAGCGCTTTGCGTTGAATCGCAAGTGCTCGTATGCTTTGATGCATGTCGTGGGGCACGGACTCTGCATCAACTTGGATACGGTGAGCCGCTATAACGGATTTCCCGAGGAAACTCTGACCGAGGATCTGCATTTCGGGTTCTACTTGGCGGCGGCTGGGGAGAAGGTCGTTTCGCTCCGCACGATCGAGATGGCTGATCATCCTACAACACTCACCGATGTATTTAGGCAAAAATACGTATGGTCGTTTGGCCCCATGTTATACATCCGGTACTTGCAAGCTTTCCGGCGAAAGTTTCCGGCGAAGTGGCGTGCGAATCGGATCCGTCCTATCGTATTGACGCTTCAGGGCCTGCTGTCGTTTCTTT
>DASVVI010000540.1:0-6394 GCA_036386635.1 Longimicrobium sp. | reverse complement strand
CGCGCTCAACGGCTTCGCCGCGAAGCTGAACGCGGCGCAGCTCAACGCGCTTCGCAACAACCCGCAGGTCGAGCTCATCGAGCAGGACGGCTTGGTGGAGGCCACCGCCACGCAGAGCGGCGCGCCGTGGGGGCTCGATCGCATCGATCAGCGCAGCCGACCGCTGGACGGCAACTACACGTACAACCGCACGGGCGCGGGGGTGACGCTGTACGTGCTGGACACGGGGATTCGCACCACGCACTCCGACTTCGGCGGGCGGGCGACGGTGGGCTACGACGCCATCGGCGACGGGTGAAACGGGCAGGACTGCAACGGGCATGGCACGCACGTGGCCGGCACCGCGGGCGGGAGCACGTACGGCGCCGCCAAGGGCGTGAGCCTGGTGTCCGTGCGCGTGCTGGACTGCAACGGGTCAGGGAGCTGGAGCGGCGTGATCGCCGGTGTGGACTGGGTGACCGCCAACCGTACCACGTGGTCGGTGGCCAACATGAGCCTGGGTGGCGGGGCGAACAGCGCGCTCGACCAGGCGGTGCAGAACTCCATCAACGCGGGCGTCACCTACGTGGTGGCCGCCGGGAACAACAACGCCAACGCCTTCAACTACTCGCCCGCGCGCGTGACGGCGGCGCTCACCGTGGGCTCGGTCAACTCGTCGGATACTCGGGCCTCGACGTCGAACTACGGGCTCTGCCTCGACCTGTTCGCGCCGGGTGTCAGCATCACCTCCGCCTGGAGCACGGGGGACTACGCTACCAACACGATCAGCGGCACCTCCATGGCTTCGCCGCACGTGGCGGGCGTGGCCGCGATGTACCTGGAGTACAACCCGGGCGCCCTGCCGGTGGACGTGGCGTACGCCATCAACGACATGTCTTCCAAGAACTACGTGTCCAGCCCCGGCTCCAACTCGCCGAACCGGCTGCTGTACATGGGCTTCATCACCGGCGGGACCACGACGCCTCCAGGTGGCGGCGCGCTGGCCGTTTCAGTCACGTGCGACGAGGGCAGCGGGTACTGCTGGGCCAACGCTTCCGGCGGCACCGGCTCCGGGTACAGCTTCGAGTGGACGCGCGCCAGCGAGGCGAGCGACGCCAACGGTTTCAGCGACGCCTATGTCATCTGCGGCACCATCGCCAGGAACATAGTCGTGTCGGCCACGGTCACGGACAGCAGCGGTGCGACCGCCGCCGGCTCCACGTCGTACTACTGCCCCGGCAGCAGCGGCGAACTCCCCTGATGTTTAGCGGATCGTGAGTGAGGACCGAGAGCGGAGCCGGGATCACCCGGCTCCGCTTTCGCTTCTGCGGATGCGAGGCGAGAAGCATCACACAGAGTGCGCGGAGGGATCTGCAAGACGCAGAGAACCCTTTCTTGCTGTTCTCGCTGTGTCCTCTGTGTCTCTGTGTGAGCCAAGCAGTTGAGCGAGCCCGATGCATCTCAGCGATCTGCAGTCCGACCTCGATCTCGCCCTTCGCGCCGCGCGAGCGGCGGCGGAGGTGATCCGACCCGCGTTCCGCGCGGAGATGGAGGTGCGCTACAAGGACGCGGACCAGCCCGTCACCGGCGCGGACGTGGAGGCGGACCGCGTGATCCGCGAGGTGCTGATCGGCGGGCGGCCGGAGTACGGGTGGCTCTCCGAGGAGACCGCCGACTCCCCCGAGCGGCTGGGACGCGAGCGGCTCTGGGTGGTGGACCCCATCGACGGCACCAACTCCTTCGTGCAGGGGATCGCCGAGTTCGCCGTCAGCATCGGGCTGGTGGAGGGGGATCGGGCGGTGCTGGGCGTGGTGTGCAATCCCGCCACCGGCGAGGTGTACCACGCCATCGAGGGCGGCGGCGCGTGGCTGAACGGCGCGCCCATCCGCGTCTCGGACGGAGACGGGATGCCGCGCGTCCTATGCTCGCGGTCCGAGCTGCGCCGGGGCGAGATGGAGGGGGTCGGGGAGAGCTGCACGCTGCATCCGCTGGGGAGCACCGCGTACAGGATGGTCAAAGTGGCGGACGGCACCGGCGACGCCATCGTCTCGTTCGGCCCCAAGAACGAGTGGGACGTGTGCGGCGCCGAGGTGATCGTGCGCGAGGCGGGCGGGCGCGTCACGGGGCTGGACGGCGTGCCCTTTCGCTACAATCAGCCGCACCCGTCGTGGCGCGGCGTGGCGGCCAGTAACGGGCGGGTGCACCAGGCGGTGCTCGCGGCGGCGGGAGTGCGGTAGCAGGGCTCACTGGACGATGACGGTGCCGCTCATGGACGCGCCGTGCACCGAGCACTGGTACGCATACCGGCCTGGGGCCGTGGGCATCGTCACGGACTGGGTGCCGGAGGTGAACACCGGCGTGGACACGATCTGGGCCGCCGCAAAGGTCGCGCTGTGCCGCTGGTTGTCGAGGTTGGTGAAGTCGATCCGCGTACCCGGCGCCACCGTCAGCGTGGGCGGATGGAACGCGATGCCCTGTATGGTCACCGCCGCCGTACCCGATGCCACGGGCGGAGGCGCCGCTGGGCCGGAGAACGGGTTGGAGAAGCGAGTCGCGGTCAGGAACGTCGAATCCGTGAGCGTCCCCAGGAACGCGATGAGCGCGGCCTTCTCCGCCGTGGTGAGGCCCAGCCGCCTCGGGGTTCCGTCGGCCGCACGCAGACGTGGGTCGAGCCCGGGGTTCGGCTGGACGCCTGAATCGTAGAAGTCCACCACCTGCGCCAGCGACGTAAAGCGGCCGTCGTGCATGAAGCGGCCTCGTGCGGCCACGTTGCGCAGCGACGGTGCTTTGAACGCGCCGTTTCCCGCCCCCGCGTCGGCGCTGGACGGATCGAGGCCGATGTTGTGTGTCCCATCGCTCACGTGCGCAGCCGTCGTGTGGCACGAGGCGCATCCCGAGGTGCGGAAAAGCTGCTCGCCGAGCTGCTCCTGGGGCGTGAAGACGCCGGCGAAGTTCGGCGGGCCGACTCCGGTGAACGCACGATCGAACTTCGACCCGCCCGAGACCAGCGAGCGAACGTACTGCGCGAGCGCCCGGGCAATGCGGTCGCCGGTGACGTCCGAAGTGCCGAACGCCTGTGTGAACAGCGGCGCGTAGTGCGGGGTCGCCGACAGCTTGTGCACCAGCAGGTTGAGCGGCACCCCCATCTCCACCGGATCCTGGATGGGGACGAGCACCTGGGCCTCCAGCGTGGCAGCCCGCTCGTCCCAGAAGAAGCGTCCGGGGCGGTAGAAGCGCGCGTTGGCGAGCGACGGCGAGTGGCGTCCGGTGAGCCCGCCGGCGAAGCCCACGCTGCGAGCGGGTGCGTCCGCGAAGCCCAGCGACTGCACGTGGCACGAAGCGCACGACGTGCCGTCGCTCGCGGACAGCCGCGTATCGTAGAACAGCACGCGGCCGAGCGTGGCGCCGGCATTGGTGATCGGGTTGTCGGCGGGGGTGTTGTCGGCCGAAAGAGCGCTGGCTCCGCCGGGCGCGGAGGCGAAGTGCGCGGGGAGCGGCCGGCTGGCGTCCGCGTACAGCTCCAATGCCGCGGGGAGCACGGGCGTGCGGAGGCCCGGCGCGAACGCGACGATGGCGAAGCGGTCGCTGATGGTGCGTCCCAGGGCGTCCATCGCGGTCACCGTGAACTGTACGACGCCTGGAGCGGGCGGAGTTCCGGTGATGGTGGAGCCGCTCACCACCAGCCCGTCCGCGGCGCCGTCGATCGTCACCACGTAGGCGAGCCCGCCGCCGGCCGGGTCGGAGAAGACGGTGCCCGCCTTGGTGGCATCGTACCGCACCGCCGTGCCCACGACGGCGCCGATCGCGCCGTTCGGCGAAAGCAGCGCCGGAGCGCCGGCCGGTGCGGGAAGCAGGGGATCGCCGCCGCCCGCATCGGTGCAGGCGGCCGCCGCCGCGCAGGCGAGTAGAACCAGGGCGCGATGGAGGGGGAGCATGGGGGCTCGCGGGTGGAGGGCGTCGGGGGTGTCGGTCCGGGTCGGCCGCGCGCTGCATCACCCACGCGGCCGTACGGGTAAACACTCCAGAGCCCTCGCACCCTATCGCACGGCGGGCGCCGGGAACTGGCCTTTGCGGCAGCCCGCACCCATATTGAGCCGAAACCACGAATCGTCACATCGACCGCGGCACCCCCGCGCTCCCCATCCCCAAGCCTTGTGGATCCAATGATCCTGATCCTGCTCCGCTACGTGAAGCCGATCGACGAAGTGGAAGCCCACACCGCCGCCCATCGCGCGTACCTGGACGGGCTGTACCGCGAAGGGAAGCTGATCTTCTCCGGCCCCCGCGAGCCGCGCACCGGCGGCGTCATCCTCACCACGCTCGACAGCGAGGTGGAAGCCACCAAGATGATCTGCGACGACCCCTACTTCGAGAACGGGATCGCCGAGTTCGAGATCGTGCGGTTCAATCCGGTGAAGAGCGATCCGCGCTTCGCGGCGTTTTTGCCGCAGGCGGCGGGGGTGTAGGGGGGAAGTCCTTAGTGCTGAGTGCTAAGTGCTGAACAGCGGTGCGTTAGTGCGTGAGTGCGTGAGTGCGTTTTCACTTAGCACTTAGGACTTAGCACTTAGCACTTCGCCTTTAGCACTCGCTTGCCACCAAACCCCCAGCTATATTCATCGATCGTCCATCCCCTTACAGCGTACGTGGAGGTGCCCGATGGCCGGGCATAGCAAGTGGAAGCAGATCAAGCACAAGAAGGCGATCACGGACAACAAGCGCGCGGCCGCGTGGACCAAGCTGATCCGCGAGATCACCGTGGCGGCCAAGGCCGGCGGTGGCGACCCGTCCGGTAACCCGCGCCTGCGCCTCGCCATCGACACGGCCAAGGCGGCCAACATGCCCAACGAGAACATCGACCGCGCCGTCAAAAAGGGCACGGGCGAGCTGGAGGGCGTGTCGTACGAGGAAGTCACCTACGAGGCGTACGGGCCCGCCGGCGTCGCCATCATGGTCGACACGCTCACGGATAACGCCAACCGCACGGTGGCCGACCTGCGCAAGTGGCTCTCGCGCAACGGCGGCAACCTTGGCACCACGGGCTCGGTGGCGTGGATGTTCGACCGCCGCGGGCAGATCCACATCGACTCCGAGAAGTACGACGAGGAGAAGGTGATGGAAGCCGCGCTGGAGGCCGGCGCCATGGACGTGCAGGTGGAGGAAGGCGGCTTCACCGTCCTTACTGAGACCTCCGATTTCCACGCGGTGCAGGACGCGCTCCGCGAGCAGGGGATTGTCTGGGAGGAGGCCGAGCTGGCGATGGTCCCCAAGACGGAGGTCAAGGTCGAGGGGCCGGACGCGGACAAGCTCGTCAAGCTGCTGGACCTGATCGAGGACATGGACGACGTCCAAAAGGTGTACAGCAACGCCGACGTGGATGTCGACAGCCTCGCCGAGGTCTGAGGCACCCCCCCGAGCGGCCGCGCCCGTGCAGCCGCTCCGTCCGTTGCAGCCGGAGGTGTCGCTGGTGATGGGGGTGGACCCCGGCACCGCGGTCACCGGCTACGGCGTCGTCGCCCGCACGCGCGACGGCGCCGTGTCGCTGGTGGAGTGCGGCGTGATCCGCACGGCTCCCAAGGCCGCGCTCCCCATGCGGCTCCGCGACATCTACGAAGGGCTTTCCGAAGTCATCGCCCGCCACTCGCCGGCCGTGCTGGCGGTGGAGGGCGTTTTCTATTCCAAGAACGTGCGCACCTCCGTCGTCCTGGGCCACGCGCGCGGCGCCGTGCTCCTGGCCGCCGCGCTGCGCGACATCCAGGTGGCCGAGTATCCGCCCGCCGAGGTCAAGAGCGCCGTGGCGGGAACGGGCGCGGCCACCAAGGAGCAGGTGGGATACATGGTGCAGCGCCTCCTCCGCCTCACTGCCCCTCCCAAGCCGCACGACGCGTCGGATGGCGTGGCGGTCGCGCTCTGCCACTGCTTCCGCGGCTTCGGGCCCGGCGCCAAGACTCCCATGAACCTGAAGCTGCGCCTGTTCGACCAGGGGGCGAAGTGATCGCGCGGGTCCGCGGCGAGCTGGTGGTGCGCGAGCTGGAGCGGGTGGAGGTGTTCACGCCCGGCGGCGTCTGCTACGAGATCTTCATCCCCAACAGCGTGTTCGAGCGCCTCCCCAAGCTGGGCGAGCAGGTCACCCTGCGCACCTACCAGATCGTGCGCGAGGATGCGCTGATCCTCTACGGCTTCCTGGAGGACGTGGAGCGCGTCGTCTTCGCCAAGCTTCTGGGCGCCAACGGCGTTGGACCGCGGCTCGCCCTCTCTTTGGTCGGCGCGCTGGGTGCGCAGAGCGTGGTGCGCGCCATCCGCGAGCGCAACTCCGCCGCCCTGGTCTCGGTCAGCGGGGTGGGGAAGAAGACCGCCGAGCGCATCGTCCTGGACCTCACCGGAAAGCTGGACGACGTCCTTCTCTCCCCCACCGGCG
>DASVVI010000539.1:0-1839 GCA_036386635.1 Longimicrobium sp. | reverse complement strand
GCCGACTTCGTGTTGACCTGATGGCTACTCGCACTCTGGGCGCGCTGATCCGCGCCAGCGGCCATACCCCGGCGGCGGGGATGAGCTTCCGCAACCACGTTGCCGGAGCCGGAACGGGCGCGGCGATGTCGCACTACAGGTGCGACGACTGGATCAACTGGTCGTCGTCCGACTACACCGCGAACCCGGTGGCGAGCGGCACTACCTTCCACTGGAGCTTCAACTTCTCCTGCGGGCCGAGGTTCTTCAACATCATGCCTCCGTTCTCGGCGATCGTCTGTTTTTTCACCACCGCGGACGACATGAACGGGATCGGCGGGTCCAGCGCCTACGCGGTGAGCGGTTCCCTGAGCACCACCGGAACCAGCTACGTAGGGGTCAGGGTGGAAGGAATGCCCGTGCCTGCAAGTATGCTGCGGGTGGACTACAACGGCTGGGCCGACCATTCCCCGGGCTACATTCCCCCGGACAACGGAGACTATGCCTGGCGGACCGCGCTGGGCTTCGTCCCGCCAGTCGTCGGCGGGGCGGACAGCGGCAACCTGCACATCGTCTATCCTGGTGACGCGGGCAATTTCAACGACGAGCTGCGAAAGATCTATCCCGTGACCGTGGAGCGCCGGATCGCATATCCCAGCACCAGCGGCGTAGAGGTCGAGTGGTATAGCTCCAACAGCTACAGCCCAGCGTACTTGCTACAGTCGGGTGGATTCACGTACGAGTTCATGGTTGGCCCCAGCGGCGGCCCGACGGCTCAGATGGGCAACCTTTACATCCGGTATCGAATGAACGCCTCCAGCCCCTGGCAGTACATCGCTCAATCGTGGCGTGACACACGGTTCTGAAGCCAGGCGCCGCGTATGCGGGCACGGACCGTTCAGCGGCTTCTGGCCCAACCGCGCACGGTGGCACACGGAAGCTGACCGCCGGTGCGGAACCCGGAACCAGGGGACGCGCCACGAACCTCTCATGAAAACAAGGGCGATGAATCCGATGGAGATGACCACCGAGGAGCTCGGCCAGGCGTCGCGCGCGCTTGCGGAGCTGATGAAAGAGAACCGCCCGTTCCGGCTGGGGCTCGCGCTTCGGCGCGTGGCGCGGCAGATCGAGCCCGCCGTGCAGGACGCGGCCGAGCTGGAGCGCGGGATCGTGGAGCGCCACGCCCGCCGCGACGAGCAGGGCGAGCCCGTGTCCGGCCGCGACGCCGCTGGAGAGGTGCAGCAGGGCACGGTGGAGATCACCGACCCCGCGGCCTTCCACGCGGAGTTGGAGACGCTCCGCCGCACGCGCATCAAGGTGCAGGTGGACCCGCTCACCCCGGAGGACTTCCGCGATCCTGGTCCAGACGTGGCGCCCTGGGTGCTGCTGGCCCTGGGCGAGCTGATCGACGACCGAAACCCCGCGGCGCTCTCGTAGGCGCCGCACCCCCGCGGCCCTGCGCGGTCGCGGACCACACACCCCGATGGAGGATGAGATGACGCTGGCAACGCAGACGCTGGAAGTGGTCGGGATCCGCCGCAAGGACGCGGACACCGTGACGGTGGAGCTGGGCACCGTGCAGAGCGGCGGCCCCGAGGGCGGCCCCGTGCCGATGGCCTTCGGCAGCCACGTCATCGAGGTGGCCGAGGCGGACGCGCCCGAGCTCGGCACCGCGGTGACGCTGACCTTCGCCCTCGAGGCATAAGCCCCCGCGCGGAGCTCTCCGCGCGCCCCACAATCCGACATCGGCCGGCAAAGGCCTCCTCCCGGCACAGCGCCCGGGACCGGGGCCCTTTTCTGTGCCCCCACCCTCCGGATTCGCCCGGATACACACGCTCCGGCGTGCTCGACAGATGACGA
>DASVVI010000538.1:0-3967 GCA_036386635.1 Longimicrobium sp. | reverse complement strand
TTTTGCGCGAAGTCGTTGTGCGTATTCGACTTGTGTCGTTTGGGCGTCCTCTGCGGATGCTGCTCAAGTCGTCCACATTCCGTACGAGGGGCGCACCGGGCGCGCCATTTTCACGCAGACACAGCGTTTCTGGACCTGTGTCGCGAAACTGGGCGGTGGTGGCGGAGGGCCCCCTCCCCCCGGCCCCCTCCCCCGCCTGCGGGGGCGCAGGGCGGGCGAGGGGGAGAACTCCCTCCGCGCTGCACCGATCCCGTAGGGGCGCGATTCATCGCGCCCGTGCCCCGCCATGCACCGCACATCGCCGCCGGGCGAGACCGCTTCAGCGGTCTTCCCGTAGTTCCAGCCGGGGGATTTATCCCCCGGCGATGCGGCCCCCGGCCATTCATCCCCGGCCGATGCGCCCCCCGGCGATTCATCCCCCGCCGATGCGCCTCCGGCGATTCATCCCCGGCGATTCAGCCCCCGTTGTTGCTACTGCTGGCAGCGGCCATACGGATCGGGCTTCGGCTTGTCGACCACCGGGCGCGCGTCGCGGTTGGCGACGGCCTCGGCGACGGAGCCGATGAAGCGGCTCACGCGGGCAAGCTTGTCGAAGTCGATGTACTGCGGCTCGTCGGTCAGCATGTGGTAGTCCGCGTGGCCGCCGGTGGTGAAAAAGGTCACCGGAATGCCCCAGCGGGCGTAGTTGTAGTGGTCGCTGCGGCAGTAGATGTTCGCCTCGTGCCGGTCGGCGTCCATCGAGTAGTCGAAGGTGAAGCCGTGGCTGCCCGTGCGATTCACCTCCTCCACCAAGTCGCCCAGCTGCGTCGAGAGCCGGCGCGAGCCCACGAGCTGCAGGTAGCCCTGCCCGCCGCCACGCTCCACGTCGTCCGCGCGGCCGCGGCCGATCATGTCGATGTTGAGCTGCGCCACGATCGAGTCGCGCGGCACCGTGGGGTGCTCCGTGAAGAACTGCGAGCCGAAGAGACCCTTCTCCTCCGCCGTGTGCCAGACGAAGAGGATCGAGCGGCGCGGCGGGCGGGCAGCCAGCTGCTGCGCGATCTCCAGCACGCCGGCGCTGCCGGAGGCGTCGTCGTCCGCGCCGTTGAAGATGGAGTCACGGCGCGCCGGGCGAATCCGCCGCAGCGAGTCGATCCCGGCGCGGAGCTGCGCCATCTCGGCCGCGTTCAGCTCCCTCGGCTGCCCCTCCGCGCCTTCACGGCGGAAGAGGCGGTCGTAGACGCGCACGGAATCGTGGTCCTCCGCGTGCTCGGCGACCCCCACGTGGTCGTTGTGCGCGCCGATGGCCACGTACTGCCCCCGCAGCCGCGCATCGGTGCCGGGGAGGATCGCCACCACGTTGCGCGCGGGGAAGGCCGTGCGCTGCTCCAGGGGACGGAAGCCGCCGGTCACCGTGCGCCCGCCCGCCGCGGCCGCGCCGGGCTGCAGCGAGGAGAGCGGCGCGCCCAGGAGCCGCTCCGCCGCGATGGAGGTCACCAGCATCACCGGCGGCCCACCCTGCCGGCCACCCTCCGCGGGAAGCACCAGCTGCTCCTCGCGCAGGAAGCCCACGAACGGCGGCGGCGACGCGTCCAGCGTGGCGATAGCGAGGCCGGTGGCCCCCGCGTAGCGCGTCATCGGCCCCTTCGTCCAGATGCGGAAGTCGGGACGGCCGTTGGGCGCCATCGGGGCCGAGAAGACGACGAAGCGCCCGCGCGCCTGCTCGGGCGTGATCGCCGCCGAATCGCCCCAGCGCCCGCCGTACACCACGGGCGCGGCCTGAGCGGCGAGCGTGGTGGAGACGTCGAAGAAGCCCTCCACCTGCGGCAGCGGCGCGAAGTCTTCCCACAGCTTCAGCGGGTTGCCGCCCTGCGGCGTGAACGACGACTGCGGGTCCACCGTGCGGCGCACCATCGGCACGGTCTGGAAAAAGGTGCCGTTCTCCCCCGCCGGACGCAGCCCGATCCGCCGCGCCTCGGCGGCGATGTACTCGGTGCCCATCACGTTTCCGCGCGTGCCGGCGTCGCGCCCCATCATCGAATCGTCGGCCAGGACGTAGACGCGCGTCATGGCATCGGCGGGGGTGATGGCGGCGGTGGTGGGGCGCGGCGCATGGCGCGGCGGACCCTCGCCCGGCCCGGTGCGCTGCGCCTGCACCGGCGCGGCGGCCAGCGCCAGGGCGGCGCCCGCTGCCATTCCGAATCTCATCTTCACTCGATTGCTCCTGGAGGGAGTGTGGAAAGGGGCCGCGCCAATTCGGCCGGCCCCGATGGTTACCGCGTCAGCGCCCGCCGCCCGCTGAACCCGGGACGCGGGCGAGTGCTTCCTGCTGGGTACGCGCCCCGCGCAGCACCCGCAGCGCCGCCTGCAGCTGGTTGTCGCGCGGCACGGTGAGGAGGAACGATGCCTCCTCGCCCAGCGCCAGCGACGTCACGCGGTCGGCGATCAGACGGTCGATCAGCGGGAGCCCCGCGTTCCAGACGGCGCGGTCCACCGGCGCACCGCGTGCTGCCAGGCGCTGGAAGAAGGCCTCGCGCCACTCCGGCGTCACGGTGAAGCCGCGCTGCACGCCGGCACGCGCCCACTGCAGGCTGAGCTCGGTGAGCACCTCGTTGATCACGGAAGCGCGCCCGGTGAGCGCCTGCACCAGCGCCCGCTCGCCGCCGCCCAGCGTATCCGGCCGCACCACCAGGTCGGGGGTGATGCCGCCGCCGCCGCGCACCACCCGCCCCGCGTCCGAGCGGAACTCGGGGAGGCGCGACAGAGCCGAGTCCGAAGGCGGCAGGGTGTCCGGAAGCAAGCGCCCCGTCTCGGACACGCGCCGTTCGCGCTGGATGGAGCGCCCGCTCGGCGTGTACCACTTGGCGGTGGTCAGCTTCATCGCGTAGCCGTCCGGCAGGGGAAAGAGCTCCTGCACCAGCCCCTTTCCGAACGACGGCGTGCCGATTACCACCGCGCGGTCGTGGTCCTGCAGCGCCCCCGCCACGATCTCCGACGCGGAGGCGGATCCGGCGTCGGTCAGCACCACGATCGGCTCGCCGGAAGCGAGCGGCCCGCCCTCGGAGCGGTACACCTCCGCGGGACGGTCGCGGTAGCGCACCTGCAGGATCTCCTGCCCGCGCGCCAGGAAGAGGTTGGAGATGCGGATCGACTGCTCCAGGCTTCCCCCGCCGTTGCCGCGCAGGTCCAGGATCAGCGACTTCGCCCCACCGGCCCGCAGCGCCGCCACCGCGCGGGTGACCTCCTCGGCCGACGCCTCGCTGAAGCGGTCGAGCGGCAGGTAGCCGACCCCGCCCTCCAGCACCGTGGCGTAGGCCACCACGGGGATGTGCACGATGGCGCGCGTCACCTCGCGCACCACGGGCTGCTCGCCCGGGCGCATGAAGGTGACGTGCACGGGCGTCCCCGGAGGCCCCAGCACGCGTGAGGTCACGCTGTCCAGCGGCAGGCCCACGACGCGGTGCCCCTCGACGGCGAGCACGCGGTCGCCCACGCGCACACCGGCGGCGGCGGCGGGGTTGCCGGGGTAGACCCGGGTGATGACGGTGGTGTCGCGGACGCGCTCCAGCAGCATCCCCAGCCCGCCGTAGCCGTTGCGGAGCCCTTCGCGCTGGAAGGCCGCCAGCTCGCGCGGCGTGTACAGCTCCGCGTACGGATCGCCGATGCTGCGCAGGAGCCCCCGCGCCGCCTTCTCGTACAGCGAGTCTTCGGGAACGGAGTCCACCCCGCGCTGCGCGATGCGGGTGAGCACCTCGTAGAAGAGGCGCTCGCCGTCGTTGGCCTGCCGCTGCAGCATGAAGCCGCCGGCCAGCACGGGAATGACCAGCCCGGCCACGGCGCTGCGCAGGAAGGTGAGTCGCGCTGCGCGGCGCGGGTCGTCGGAACGTCGGGAATCGCGGGCCATCTGCGCTCGTCGCGGCGGGTGTGCGCGCCCCCCTGGCGGCGGCGCGGCGGTGCTCCGGGTGAAGCTGCCCTTCTGCGTACAAGA
>DASVVI010000537.1:0-1698 GCA_036386635.1 Longimicrobium sp. | reverse complement strand
AGGACGATTCGGCGGACGAGCCGCTCCCCGTGGATCCGGGCCCCACGCAGCCGGCGGGAGATCCGGGTGGCGGCGAGCCGGTGCAGATGCCGGCGGAGCCGCCCAATCCCGCTGGCGGCGGCAACGCGCCTGTGATCACGCAGCCGGCGCCCCAGCCCAGCGCTCCGGCACCGCAGCCGGTCCAGGTGGTGCCGCGCCCGGCTCCCGCGCAGCCCGTGCAGCGCCAGCCGGTGCAGCGCCCGCGTCCCAACTTGCCGCCGCAGCGACAGGCGCCGCGCCGGCCCGTCCCCCAGCAGCCGCAACCGCAGCCGCAGCAGCCGCAACCCCAGCCGCCGCAGCCGCAGCCGGTACCGCAGCAGCCGCAGCCTCAGCCGCCGGCGCCACAACCGGTGCCGCCGCAGCCGCAACCGCAGCCGCAGCCCCCGGCGCCGACGCCCACGCCGCCGCGTGACACCATCGTGCTGCCACCCGCGCCGCCGCCGCCCCCGCCGTCGCCGCCCAGCGGGGGAACGGCGGGTGGATCGGGAACCCCGCCGTCCCCCTCGCGGTGAACGGCGGCTGATCGAGCAGACTCGCGCGTCCGCGACAGCGATGTTGCGGACGCGCAGTCGCATGAAACGGCAACCATCCAGGCCAAACCCGCATGACCGACCCATCCGCCGCCGTCGTGGCCGGCGAGAACGACCTGCCGCGCGTGATCCTGTCGCACCCCTCCGGCGCCCGCGCCGAGGCATACGCGCACGGAGCGCACCTCACTTCGTACGTGCCGGCGGGCGGCGAGGAGGTCTTCTTCGTGAGCCGCCGCGCGCGCTTCGATTCGGCCACCGCCATCCGCGGCGGCGTCCCCGTCATCTTTCCGCAGTTCGCGGAGCTGGGGCCGCTCCCCAAGCACGGCTTCGCGCGGGTGGCGGAATGGGCGCTCCCCGAGGCCGCCGGCGCGGATGGCGTCGCGCGGGCCACCTTCGTCCTCACCGATTCGCCCGAGACGCTCAACCTCTGGCCGCACACCTTTCTGGCCTCGCTCATCGTCGGGCTGGGTGAGCGGGGTCTCGAGCTGCGGCTGGACGTCTTCAACCGCGGCGACGAGGAGATCGAGTTCACGGCGGCGCTCCACAGCTACTTCCGCGTGGCGGACGTGCGCGAGGCGGCGGTGCTGGGCCTCAAGGGGATCTCCTTCCACGACAAGGAGCTGGACCGCGACCGTGCGCAGGAAGAGGACGAGCTCACCGTGCGCGGTCCGCTCGACCGCGTCTACCGCGACGCCCCCGACCTCCTCCGCATCCGCGACGGCGCCGGTGGGCGAATGCTGATGCTGGAGAAGGGGGGCTTCGCCGATGCAGTCGTGTGGAACCCGTGGATCGAGGGCGCCGCGAAGCTGGACGACATGGCGGACGACGAGTACCTCCAGATGCTCTGCGTGGAGGCGGGGAGCGTCGCCGCGCCCGTGCGCCTGGAGGCGGGCGGCCGCTGGAGCGCGTGGCAGCGTGTCTCGGTGGAATCCCTCTGACGGGTTGACCCTGAAAGCCACAGAGAACCGCTCTTGCTGTTCTCTCTGTGTCCTCTGTGTCTTCTATGAGAAGGCCTTATCTGTCAAGGGCCAACGTGGTGGCCCTGCCGGCCTCCGGCCGGCATTTTCGTCCCCTGACCGTGCCTGCGCTGAATCGCAGGCGCACTCCATAACGGGGGGCGTGTGGAGCG
>DASVVI010000536.1:0-3890 GCA_036386635.1 Longimicrobium sp. | reverse complement strand
GACGACGCTGGCGAGGGAGCGCGTATGCAGACGCAGAAGTTCGGTTGTGAACATTGCTGGCCCGCGGAAGCACGCGCGGCGTGGGATGCTCGCGCGGGCCTCAGGCGTGTGAGAACGCTGATCGACGAACCCCATTTCATCGTCTCGCTCCTCACCTGCCCCCGCTGTGCTCAGCGGTACGTCTCGATCTTCACCGAGACGATCGACTGGACCGATGGCGAGGACCCGCAGTACTGGACGCTCCTGCCGATCACGGCGGCCGAGGCCGACGGCTTGATCCAACGAGCGGCTTCTCTGGATGAGACCGCCCTGAACGCGCTGGGACGTGAGAGGCGTTCCCTCCGGCGCGACAGCCCCAAGGACAAGCCGCCGCGTGTGTTCTGGGAGACCGGCATCCGGGTTGGCCCGCACGACTGAGGCTCAGCCAGTGCCGTTCACGGTCCGTGGGTTCCATGCTCGACAGGCTGACCAACGCCTGCTGGACCGCGCCGCCGGATTCCTCCAAATGGGGACATACAGCTCCTCGCCCTCCTGCGTCCGAAGCCTTCCGCGGCGCGCCGTATTCTGATCGAGGCCGTTTCAGACACTTGCGCGCCAATTCGAATCTACCTTGGAGAGTGGTTAGGCACTCCCGTTCCGTGGGAAGGATCGTTCGCCTGATCTTCGCTTCACCCTTCTTCCTCAGAGCGCACCGTGAGTCTGCCGTTGGAACGGCTCGAAGCCGAAGCCCTCGAACTAGCGCCGGCAGACCGTGCAGCGCTCGCGCACAGGCTGATCGACAGTCTGGACGACTGCCCGGACGAAGATCCGACTGAGGTCGAGCTCGCATGGGAGCGTGAGATTCAGCGCCGGGTTGAAGAGTATCGGCGCGGAGAGGTGCAGACCGTTTCGTCGGCCGATGTCTTCGCGAAGGCGCGCGCGCTGCTGCGGTGACGCACATTCCCTTCCGGCCGCGGGTACGTGGCGGATGTGTGCCCTTCCCCCAAGAACCCCTCACCTCCCCCGCAGCGCCGTGTCCGGTAGCGGGCCGGGGTCGGCGTGGCCGGTCTCGCGCAGGAAGTCGAGGATGGCGCGGTTGAACTGCTCGGCGGCGTCGAAGATGACGGCGTGGGCGGCGCGGGGGATCACGTCGCAGCGCGCGCCGGGGAGCGCCGCCGCGACCGATTCGGCGAACCATACTGGGACCACGGGGTCGCGCTCGCCCACCACCACGCGCGTGGGGACCCCGACGCGCGCGGCGGTGCCGAAGAGGTCGTGGTGCTTCGCCTTCCACCAGGTCAGGAACCAGCGCACGAGGCCCGCGCGCAGGTACGCTTCCGCGATCCAGGGGACGAGCGACAGAGGCTCGCGGAACATGTCACGCGCGAAGCCGATGATCTCGCGGATGCGGCGCTTCTCGCTGCGGTCGCCGGTGGGGGCGGCGAGGAGGAGGGCTACGGCGCGGCCGGGGTGGTCGGCGGCGAGGTCCACGACGGTCTGACAGGAGAGCGAGTGGCCCACGTACGCGGCGGGCGGCAGGCCCATCGCGTCCACCCAATCCGCGAGGGCCGCCGCCTGCTCGTCGATGTCCAGGCCGCGCCAGGGGCCGTCAGTGCGGCCGAAGCCGGGGAGGTCGGGGGCGAGGACGCGCAGGCCGGCGGCGGCGAGCGGCGGGCCGTTGCGCACCCAGTAGTCCGCCGAGCAGCCGAGGCCGTGCACGAGGACCAGGGCGGGCCCGCTCCCCGCCTCGCGGTAGCGCACGGCGATCCCGTTCACCTCCACCCGCCGCGGCACGATCCACTCCGCCGCGGCGCGGCCCAGCGCCTCGCCGGGACGCGTCACTCCCCCACCTGCTCGCCCGCCAGGAAGCCGAGCACCAGCCGGTTGAAGGCTTCCGGCTGGTCCACCATGGGGTTGTGGAAGGCGTGGGGGATCACCGCCAGCCGCGCGCCGGGGATGGTGGCGCGGAAGACGTGCGCGTTCTCCAGCGGGATGACGGCGTCGCCCGCGCCCCAGATCACCAGCGTGGGCTGGGTGAGCAGGGGGAGTAGCGGGCGCACGTCGTCGCGCAGGATGTTGCGGAGGCCCTGCGCCACCGCCAGCGGGCCGGCGGAGAGCGCGTCGCCCCAGATGACGGGGAGGAAGGCCGGGTCGCCCCACTGCTTGGGCGGGGCGAGCTCATAGACGAAGCGCACCACCGAGCTGATGGTGACGGGCCGCGGGAGCCCGGCGGCATCGGCCAGCACCAGCCGCCGGATGCGCTCGGGGTGGCGCGCGGCGACGTGAACGGCCAGGTGTCCGCCCATCGAGTGCCCCACCAGGTGCACGGGGCCGGTCCGCGCGGCGTCCATCCACTTCACGAAGACCGAGGCCACGTCCGGCATGGCGGGAAGGGGACCGGGGCAGCGGCTGCGCCCGAAGCCGATCAGGTCCGGCACCACCACGCGGTAGCGCGCCGCCAGCGCCGGGATGTTGCGCTGCCACCAGCGCGACGACCCGCTGAGGCCGTGGATCAGCACCAGCGTCTCCGCGGCCGCGTCGCCTGCTTCCACCCAGTGCACGCGGTACGGCCCCACGTCCGCGGACGACGCGCGCAGGCCGAGCGTGTGCCACCACGCACGCGCCACCGGCCACCTCCACCGCTCCCGAACCGGGCCCCGCTCGATCCCCCCGCGCGCCATCATCCCCCTCCGCCGGACGTTCCTTCCACGAGGCCGCAACCTCCTTACGCGCCGGGGGTAGCAAAGGACGGACCCCGGAGTTTCCAAAACGCCGAAAAAGTGCTATATTACCATACATTTGCAACGCACCACTCTCCCCTCCGCGCGAGGGGTTCTTTTTTCGCGACTTGGAGGCCTTTTGAGCAGAAACCGCGATCGTGATCGGAAGCCGCAGCGTTCCTCCGCGCCCTCGGCGCTGGAAGAGGCTCGGAACGAGCTGTTCAGCCACATCCACCGCTGCGGCGTGCTTCGCGCCGAAGCTGAGCAGCAGGAGGAGTGGATGAAGGATACGGTGGACTTCATGGGCGAGCGCTATCCGGCGCTGACCCGCGAAGAGCTGGACGAGCTGGCAGGGATCGGGCTGCGCTTCTGCCGCCCGGTGATCGCCAACTCGCCCGTCGAGGCCGAAGTGGAAGCCGAAGCCGTCAGCTTCGAGGCCGAAGCCGAAGCCGAGACAGAGACCGAGACCGCCGCGGCCTGACGCGGCGGCCGCACGGAGGGCCGGGATAGTGCCGAGAGGGTTCGGCGCGCCGGCCGCTCCGCGCGATTCGGGGAGCCCGGGTGGGCCGGGCTCCCTTCCTACGTACACCTCGCATGGATCCTGAACCTGGCAGTCTAAGCATCCTCGCAGTGCTGGGCCTCGTGCTGGTCAACGCCTTCCTGGTGGCCGCCGAGTTCGCCCTCCTCTCCGTTCGCCGCACCCGAATCGAGCAGCACGTCCGCCAGGGCGACACCCGCGCGGCCCGCGTCCTTCCGGCGCTCGGCCAGCTGGAGGAGCTGCTCTTCGCCGGCCAGGTCGGCCGCAGCCTCGTATCCATCCTCCTGGGCACCTACGCCCTCGCGGCTTCGCGCGCGTACCTCGTGCCGCTGCTGGGGCCCGTCCGCGCGCTCCCCGTCGTCGGCTCGACGGCCGCGGTCGCGGACGTCATCGCCATCGCGGTGGTCGTTGTGCTGCACGCCACGCTGGGCCAGCAGGTGCCCAAGCTGGTGGCCGTGCACCGCGCCGAGTCAGTGGCGGCGGTGCTGGGCTACCCCGTGCTGCGCGCGCTGTGGGTGGTGTTCTGGCCCGTCCTCAAGCCGCTGGAGCTGTGCGTGCGGCTGGCGCTGCGGCCGTTCGGGCTGGGCGGCGCGGGCTTCGCGCACCTCACCGAGCCGGACGAGGAGCTGCGCATGCTGGTGGCCGCCGGCGCC
>DASVVI010000535.1:0-6380 GCA_036386635.1 Longimicrobium sp. | reverse complement strand
AAGCCGCTTTTACCGGGTAAACTGCCGCAGGGAGTAAAGGCCCCCGCTTGCCTGGAAAGGGCGGCGGGGGCATCTTTACGCCTCGCCGCAAACCCGTACTCGCAACGCCTCCCCGCTCCACATGGCACACATCACCTGCTTCACCGTCCAGAAGGGCGGTGCGGGCAAGACCAGCATGACGGTCAACGTGGCCGGCACGCTGGCCGGGGCCTATGGGCTCCGCACCCTCGTCATCGACGCGGACCCGCAGTGCAACGCCACGGCGGCGCTGCTGGGGTCCGACTACGCCGATCCGGGCTACGGGCCCACCTTCGCCGACGTGCTGGAGGGACGCTCCACCATCGCCGAGGCGGCCGTGCAGAAAAGCTTTCCGACACTGTGGACGCTGCCCGGGTCGGAAAAGCTGGTGGCCTACGAGATGGCGCGCGACGACGCGCGGCGCGGACGGGTGATCCACTCCGTCGCGTCGCTTCTCTCCGAGGCGATCCCGGGGGAGATCGACGTGGTGCTGATCGACACGCCGCCCTCGGGCGGGATCTGGCTGCAGGTGGCGCTCGCGGCGGCGCACAGCTACACCGTGGTCGCCACGCCGGACGACTTCTCGGCCAGCGGCGTGCTGAAGCTGATCGGCACGGTGGACCAGGTGTGCGCCGACTTCAACCCGGCGCTGCGCCGTGCGGGCTTCCTCATCAACCAGTACCGCCGCACCTCCGAGGGCGACCAGTACGTCCGCTTCTACCGCGACTGCTTTCCGGAGGACGTCTTCCGCACGGTCTTTCCGATGCGTGGCGTGATCGGATCGTCGCGCGGGATGCGGATGCCGGTGGAGCTGTACGAGCGGCTGTACCGGGTGAGCACGCCGGCCGCCCCCCTCTTCCGCGAGGTGGCGGCGGAGTGGATGGAGCGCGTGGGGATCGAGGGACGCGGCGCCGCGCCGCGCTTCGACGGCGAGCAGCTGGGAATCGGGCTGCAGATGGAGGTGGCGGCATGAGCAAGGCCCCGCGACCGGCGCTGGACCTGTCCAAACAGCGCGCCGCCTTCACCCAGGTGTCCAGTCAGCTCGCCGGGATGGCCACGTCGCACCCGGCGGCGGTGGTGGACGGCGCCACGCGCGCCAAGAACCACTTGACGCTCCCCATCGCGCAGATCGAGGAGGAGGGTGCCTACGTCCGCGAGGTGGAGAGCGAGGAGGAGCTCGCGGACCTGGCGGGCTCCATCCGCATCGACGGCGACGTGCCGGGCGCCATCGGGGTGCGGCGCGTGGGACCGCCGGTGGCGCCGCGCTTCGTGCTCGTGTACGGGCGCCGCCGCCTGCACGCCGCCCGGCTCGCCGGCCTGCGCACGGTCACGGTGCGCGACCTGGGCCCCATCAGCGAGGAGGAAGCCTTCCTCCAGCAGATCGCGGAGAACGAGTCGCGCCGCGCGATGTCGGTGATGGACGCGTGCCTGGCGTACTACCGCGCGCACCACGGCTTCGGCCACACCCAGGCAGTGCTCGCCGCGCGCGCGGGGAAGAGCCCGGGCTACGTGAGCTGGATGACCAAGGGCGGCGAAGCGCTGGCGCAGATGACCGAAGAGGAGCGCGCCGCCCTCGCCCGCCACCCGCGCATGGGCACCGCCGTCTTCCGCGACACCTCCTCCAAGTCGCTCCCCGAGCGCGTGGCGACGCTCCGCGCCATGGCCCGCTCCGTCCTCGCCGGCGCGGCGCAGGCCGCCGATGCTACCCCCTCCCCGATCCGCTGGTCGGCGGCGCGCGGCGGCACCCTGCGCCTGAACGCGCACCTCGATCCGAGGCGCCTCCACGACGATCGGGAGTACCGCGAGGAAGTGCGCGGCCTCGTCGAGCGGCTGGAGCAGATGCTCGCGGAGGCGGACGAGACGTCTGCCGCGTAGCCGTAGCGCGGATGGGAGTTCCAGGCGGGAACTCCCATCTCGCTCTCATCATCCGGGCTGCTGTCCTAGAAGCGCAAGACGCACCGGAGCGAGTCGCTGCTACTGGGAGGGCAGAACGGTGATTACCGGAAAGCCGGGGTTGTTGCCGCCGGTCTGGATGGCGCCCGCCTTGCCTGTCGCAACCGCCCGCCGCGTCTGGCCATCCCCCCCCGTCGCGGTAATCACCGCGCAGACCAGGCTACCGTCTGAGGCGGGGATCGAGAAACGGTAGCTTCCGTCTGCCTGCGTTCTGAGTTTCCCGCTCTCCACCTTCAGCTCAGTTCCTCCCGCGGCGCATCCGTTCCCAGCCGGTCCCACGCCGGACCATGCCGCGACCTCGAGGTCTTTGTCACCCGCACCCTCCAGAGTTCCAAGGATCTGGACCCCGTGCGTATTAGGCACCGGTCCCGCGTCTTGGCCGCCCTGGCCGCCCTGGCCGCCGCCGCCGCCCTCCGCCTTCCCCTTGGACACCGTGTAGATCAGACCGACCCTGAACATGCGCTTGCCCTCGGTCGGCGCGGCGAACTGCCCCAGGAAACCGAAGCTTTCGCCAAGTGGCGCAATCCCCGTGAGCTCCAGGGTGAGGAAGCGGTTGAACTCACGGTCTGTCGCCGTGATCCGCCGGAACGCTCTGCCATCGAAAAAGGTTCCCGACAGCTCGGCGCTGAGGGTGAGCGGCATCTTCCCCGCCACGAACAGGTCGGTCCCTACTCCTACGGAAATGCGGCCCTGGTTTACCGTAACGGCGCTCGAGTCCACCCGGTCTCGCCCAGCATTTGCTTTGTACACTGCGGAGCCGAACATAGTGGCGCGTGCCCAGCCATTGCCGCGGGGGCGGAACTCCCAGTACGGATAGAGCCCGATGTTTAGCCCTTCAGCGGTGTTCATCATCCGCTGCACCAGAGAAGACACGGAATCCTTAGTGAGTCCGGGCGTCAGCTTGGAAACGTTCCCAATCACCGGAAATCCGATGTTTGGCGACATGCCAGGGTAGCTGTACTGCTGAAGGACCACCCGGCCCGAGGCGATCAGATCCTCTTCAAAGTTGGCGTTCCCATCGATGCGGTATCCGAGCTGGGCTCCGGCCTGGAACCACTCGTTGTTCGCAGCGGTGCTCCGTTCCTGCTTTACGGGGGTGGCCCGGGGAGCCCCATAGGTTGGAAGCTGTGCGGCTGCTTGAAGGGGGGAGAACATCGTGACGACGAGGGTGGTAACGAGGAGCAAGCGCGGCATGTGCGTACCGTACGTGGAGGGGATCATGGGTAGAGCGCCTTAAGGTTCGAAATCCACTCGCGGTAGTGGTCCAGGCGCATGTACACGCCCCCCTGGCCACATTGCTGGACGTTCGCGCCCCGCGAGGTAAGCGCGGCGAGGAGCCACGTCTTCTTCGGCCCGGGAAGGTACAGAGGTCCGCCGCTGTCTCCCTCACAGGTGTCGATCCCCTCTCCTCCAGCCACCAAGTCCAGCGCGGGCGTGCATCCGTACACGGCGGCAGCAGACCTTCCGCCCACGTCGGATTCCGTGCACGCCGGTGATCGTATCTTGATCGTCGCGCTACGCTTCACGCCCTCTGTGCCAAACGCATCTGGGGCGTCGTAGCCGAAGCCTGCCACACGTGCGATCGGCTCGTTGGCGATCCCGCTGAGATCGGCAAGCCGCCGCGGATCCACATCTAACACCTCACTTTCGAGAACCAGCATGACCGGGGCGTCTTTGAGAGCGCCGGAGACGAGCGGTCGCGACGTCGGGTTCAGCTTGGCGTCGCGGCGTTTCGTCACTCGCACGCTCCGCGCGTTCCTAGCCCGTGCGTCGTCACCAAAGTACACGCGCGAGTCCTGGGTATTGCAATGCCGGGCCGTCAACACGAGACGCGGGTGGATGAGCACGCCGGAGCAGTACCTTTCCGCGGGATCGCGGATCGCGACCACGTCCGGCAGTTCACCCTTCGTCTTCCCTCCGCCCGTGACGAAGGGGGCAGGTGCGGGTGCGGGTGCCGATACAGGTGCGCATGCTCCGGCCATTAAGGCGAGCATCGGAAGCCCGCGCAGTAGAAATAGGCGTTCCATTGTGTTGCGGAGGGTACGTACGGTGGCGCGGCAGGATCGACGTGAGCGATATTAAAAGTGTCGCCACGAACCTGTCAATACTCGCGGCCATAAACTGGGTTCCGAGGTTCTGTCCCCCCACAAAGCCGACGATAGCCGAGCCGACCCGGTTGGCGTTCGGGGGCTCGTGGAGCGGCTGGAGCAGATGCTGACGGAGGCGGAGGGGCCGTGAGGAGAGGCGCCTGAGAGGTTCCATCCAATCCAGCAAAAACGAGAAGGGAGGCGCCGTGGCGCCTCCCTTTTCCGTTCCCGAGCGTGAGGAAAACCTGTGGGGATGTCCGTCCATTAGATAGCTGTCGCAGCCAGCACCGTGCGCCTGGGCAGAGTGTTCCCGGCGGCGCTCGCCGCCATCCTCCTGGACAACAGATGACGACCATTGACGAGGCAGTGACGATCGCCGACGCGGGAGCTTACGGGCGCGGGGTGCATGGAGGTCGATTGCCGTTCCGATGACGCCGCCGTGCGGAGCGGTGCGAAGGCGCTGGAGAGCTTCAACGCCACGGCCTTCGACCTGATGGAGGCGGTGGCGACGGCCGACGTGTTCCTCTAGGCCGAGCACTTCAACACGCCCGATGGAAAGACCGGCGTCGGTCCGCTGGGGCGCGAGATCGACTGGACCCCCATCGTGGTGAACGAGGCCACGCGCATCCTGTGCGCGGCGGGCGTATCGGCAATCAAGGAGGACGCGAGCATCAAGAAGACCGTCAAGCAGTACCGGGCCAGGGGTGGCGCTGTTCATCCACTTCGACGCCTCCAGCCGCCCGACCGGGCCCGCGCGTCGGTGAGCTACGACGACTCCAGCGAAAAGCCGCTGGCCGACGCCTGGCACGCGCTGTACTCGCCGCACTGGAAGTTCAGGTGGATGAAGGACAAACTACACAAAGAACCTGAGCGGCTACTACGGCTACAAGCACACCATCACCACAGACGGCGAGGTCCTGCTGGAGCTGGGCGACCACCGTACTGGAGCAGGCGAAGTGGCTGAAGCCGCGCCTCAAGTGGCCGGACGCGATGGTGGCGCATTTCGCCGCCACCCGCATCGGCTCGTCCGCGATTCCCGATCCCGGTCCGTTCGACGGCTAGAGGCCCGGGGCTGCATCCGCTCAGGCCTTTAGGATGATGGCGCGGCGGAGGGCGAGGGTGTAGTGTAGAGGTGCAGATCCCGCCTAAACCCCCCGACTCGCCTTCCCATGACCCAGAACGACAGCACGCCGCCGCGCGACGAGGCGCGGTGGGACACCTGCATGCAGCTCGCCCGCACCCTGCTGATGGTGGGCGAGGGCGAGCGCGACCTGGTGAAGGAGTACCTCGAGATCCTCATCGAAAAAGGGCTGCCGCCGGGCGGGCCGCCGAAGAAGGTGCTCATCGTGGGGGCGGGGATCGCGGGGCTGGTGGCGGGGTGGCTGCTCAAGAACGCGGGGCACCAGGTCACCATCGTGGAGGCGAACGGCAACCGGATCGGCGGGCGGCTCAAGACCTTTCGCCAGGACCAGTGGCGCCCCGACCTCGGCGCGCCGTTCGTGGACCGCAAGCAGTACGCGGAGGCGGGGGCCATGCGCCTCCCCGACTTCCACCCGCTGGTGCTCGCGCTGATCGACAAGCTCGGACTTCCGCGCAGGCCCTTCTTCAACATCGACGTCGAGGGTCCCGTGGAGCCGCAGCCGGGCGTGCGCGTGCCGCCCGTGGTCTATCCGCCGTTCGATGGGAGCGGCGAGTGGCGCAACGGGCCGGATAGCCCCGACTACCGCTTTCCGAAGCAGCGCTACAACGCCTGGCTGCGCACCAACGGCGTGCAGGTGCGGCGGTCGGCGTACAAGGACCACCCGCACGAGATCAACGAAGGGTTCGGGGTGCCGGCGGAGCAGGCGGGGAAGACGACCGGGGACCTCGTGAACGAGTCGCTCGACTTCGTGCGCGACTACTACTCGACGAGGGTGGACGAAAAGAAGCGCATCCCCAAGCCGTTCCCGGAGTGGGTGGAGGGGTGGGCGCGCGTGATCTACGACTTCGATCCGTATTCAATGTGGGGCTTCCTCAAGGAGGTCGCGGGGTTCAGCGACGAGACGATCGAGGCGGTTGGGACGATCGAGAACCTGACGTCGCGGCTTCCGCTCTCCTTCTTCCACACCTTTTTGGGCCGCAGCGACATCCGGCCAGACGCCACGTACTGGGAGATCCCGGGGGGCAACTGGCGGCTGCCGTACGCCTTCCTCGCCTTCCTGCGCGACGAGATCCGCATGGGACAGCGGCTGGTGCAGATGGAGTACTGGCATCCCGAGCGCGACTGCAACCAGTGCGTGCACGTGGGCCCGGACGGCCCCGCGGTGTGGATCAAGTGCGTGG
>DASVVI010000534.1:0-1714 GCA_036386635.1 Longimicrobium sp. | reverse complement strand
CTTCACTACTTCAGCGAGTGGATCGAAGACAACGCCCGCCGCGGCCTGCTTCGCGACCTGGGCGCGGAGCTGGGAGGCTCCCGCGACGAGCGCCCGCTGCGCTTCATGACCGAGCACCGCTCCGCCTACCCCGCCCTGCGCGACGACGCCACCTTTCAGGCCATCGCCGAGCGCGAGCGCGCGCTGGACTCCATGCGCCGTCTGGTGATCCCCACCGATCGGATCGCGGCGGTGCAGAGCCGCATCCAGACAGGCGACGTGCTCGCCTTCGCCACGCGCATCGCCGGGCTGGATGCGACGCACACGGGGTTCGCGTACCGCGACCGCGCGGGGGTGATGCGCGTGCTGCACGCCCCGCTGTCAGGGGGCGCGGTGGAGGTGAGCCGCCGCACGCTGCCGGAGTACGTGGCCGCCATCCGCAACGCCACCGGGATCATGGTGGCGAGGCCGCTGCGGGGGTAGGCGCGGTGGCGGGTATGCGTGCGGAGGGGCGGGGTTCGATTGCCCGGAAGGCGGGTTCGGAGATGCGGAGGGCACGGGCAGCCACGTGGGGCTGCCCCTACAGGGTTTGGTGCGGAGGGGGCGTGGATTGGGGTGCGGGCGAGGGCGGGCAGACACGCAGGTCTGCCCCTACGGATTTCCGTGGTATGGGTGAGGGCGGGCGTGATGAGGCGGGGCGGGGGTCAGCGGGTGCGGACGGTGACGCCGAAGGTGGTGGCGCCGTCGGGGTCCACGCTGACGTGGGCGGCGGCGGGGGGCTGGAACTCCTGCCACTCCTCTCGGGCCAGCGCCCAACCCAGCGCCCCGCCGATGGCGCCCCCCAGCACCGCCCCGCTCGCCGCGGCGACGGCGGTGGTGCCGGGAATCTCCCAGCGGTCGCCCGATACCGAGGTGGCCAGGAGCGGGCCGCTCACCAGCCCCGCGGCGCCCAGCGAGATGGCCCCCATGCGCGCGCCGCGCCACGCGGTGTGCTGGCGGCGCACGCCCAGGCTCCGCGCCAGCCCGCGCACGTCTGCGAAGGGGATCGTGCGCTCCACGCCGGTGCCTCGCTGGCGTACGGTGAGCCCCTGCCACTCGTAAGCGGTCAGCACCCCCGTGAACGGGCCCTCACCCTGGTCTGGCGTGACGACGCGCACGGTGTCGCCCACTCCCAGCGCGCGGACGCGGCTGTGCTGCGCGTGTGCGGCGCCCGGCACGGCGGCCAGGAGGAGAAGGACTGCAAGAAAGCGGTTCGAGATCGTCTTCGTCATCGGGAGAGCGGCGGGTTGAGCGGCGTGCGAACCCGTATGGTGGCGCACGAAACGAGCCCCGGCAAGGGCCACGCGCTCGCGCGCCTCCCGGACGCACGGAAGGTCCCATTTGCCCCCACTTGCGCAATCCCGATAGGCGTCATTATTGTTTCGCCGCTTCTCCAATAACCCGTTCTTGCGGCACCTGCCAGGCGCGCAGCTGTTAGGCCCAGGTCGATCTACATGCCGAGGCCCGCGTCATCCAGGGCTCTTTTCCGGAACATAGAAACCCTTGCGTCTTCTCCCGTTACGCTCGCGCCCTGCCCGCGCCGCACTTTGGTCGATGGCCGCGGTGTGCACCGTGTGCGCCGCGCCGGCCGCCGGGCAGGACCTGATGGCGATGAACCGCGCGGGGCGCTGGGCAGAGGTGGTGCCCGCCGCCCAGGCCATCCTGCGCGACGAGGCGCTCCCGGCGCTGCGCCGGT
>DASVVI010000533.1:0-4077 GCA_036386635.1 Longimicrobium sp. | reverse complement strand
CGGGAGAGGGGGCAGGCGAGTGTAACGAGCCGGGGGTGAGGGCCCCTCACACCTCCCCCCGCAACGCCTCCACCGCGGCCGCAACCTCGGGCGCGTCGGCGAGGGGGATGCCGGCGCGGAGGGCGTCTTCGGCGGCGCCGGCGAGGTGGGAGAGGTCGGTGAAGCCGTAGCCGGCGGAGGTGCCGCGCAGCTTGTGGAGGTGGCGCCGCACCGCCTGCGCGTCGCCCGCGGAGAGGGCGGCCTCCAGGTCCGCGAGGCGCGCGGGGAGGCCGGCGCGGAAGCGGGCACGGAGCGGGCCCCAGAACTCGTCTTCCGACGTGTCGGCAGAGGTGGGGGCGGGGGGCGGGGCGGGGGTGGCGGCGCGGCGGCGGGCTTCGGCCACTGCGTCGTCCACGCGCGCAACGAGCTGGTCCGGCTCCACGGGCTTGGCGACGTGCCCGTCGAAGCCGGCCGCCAGGGCGCCCGCGCGGTCCGCCTCGCCGACGGCGGCGGTGAAGGCGAGGATGGGGGTGCGGCGCATGCCGTCGAGGGCGCGGAGCTCGCGCAGCACCTCGGCGCCGGTGCGGTCGGTGAGGTTTAGGTCCAGGAGCACGGCCAGGGGGCGCGCGGAGGCCAGCCGCTCCGCCACGCCCGCGCAGCCGTCGTCGGCGTGCACGGTGTAGCCGGAGCGCTCCAGCACGGCGGCCACGAAGGCGCGGATGTCCTCGTCGTCGTCCACCACCGCGACCACCTCGCCGCGGGTGTCGCGCTGGGCGAGGGGGAGCGCGGGGGCGGCAGCGGGGCGCGCGGAGGCGTCCGCCTGCGGGAGGACGATCCAGAAGGTGCTCCCCTCGCCCACGCGCGAGCGCACGCCGATGCGGCCGCCCATCGCCTCGGTGAGGTCCTTGGCGAGCGCGAGCCCCAGCCCCGCCCCCGACACGCGCGTGCCGGGGTGGTGGATGCGCGAGAACTCGCGGAAGATCAGCTCCTGGTCGGCCGCGGTGAGCCCCGGGCCCTCGTCGCGGACCTCCAGGCACACCTCGCCGCCGTCCTCGCGCACCGACACCTCCACCTCGGTGCCAGAGGCCGAGTACTTGATGGCGTTGTCCATCAGGTTCAGCAGCACCTGCCGCAGCCGCCCCGCGTCCGCCAGCGCCAGGGGAGCGCCGCCGTCCGAGAGGCGCAGCGTGATCCCCCGGTCGGCGGCGACTGTGTGGAGCGAGTCGACCACGGCGGCTGCGATCTGTCCGGCGTGCACCGCGGCCAGCGTCACCTCCAGCGTCCCGGCCTCCACCTTGGTGAGGTTGAGGATGTCGTTGACGACGTGCAGCAGGTGGCGCGCGCTGCGGTGGATGATGTCGACGTACTCGCGGCGGCGCTCGGCGGTCACCTCGCGGTCGTCCGCGGCGAGGAGGGCGGCGAAGCCCAGGATGGAGCTGAGGGGCGTGCGGAACTCGTGCGCCACGTGGCCCACCACGCGCGCCCGCGCCTCGGCGACGCGCTCCGCCTCCGCCAGGCGGGCGCGCAGATCCGCGACCTCGTCGTGCGCCAGGGCGCTCAGCGGGGCGCTCACAGGCCGACGTCCGGCATGCCGTGCTTCTTCCTTCGCTGCCACAGCACCTTTCGCGAGATGCCGAGCTGCTCGGCGGCGGCGCTCACGCTGCCTCCCAGGTCGCGCAGGGTCGACTCGATGTACATCCGCTCCACCTCGTCCAGCGTGAGCCCGCGGGGGACCTGGAGCGCGTTGGTGACGGTGGCCGGCGCGGCGCCCGCGGACGCCAGCTCGCCGATCTGCATCACGGGGCCGCGCGAAAAGATCATCGACCGCTCGATGACGTTGCGCAGCTCGCGCGCGTTCCCGGGCCAGTCGTGCGCCTGCAGCCGCTGCACCCCCGCCGCGTCGATCGCCGGCACCTGCTTGCCGAAGTACTCCGCGGCGCGCTTGGTGAAGTGCCGCGCGACTTCCGGGATGTCCGAGCGGATGTGGCGCAGCGAGGGGAGGACCTGCGAGGCCACGTTCAGCCGGTAGAAGAGGTCCTCGCGGAAGCGCCCGGCGCGCGCGTCGGATGCGAGGTCCACGTTGGTGGCGGCCACCACGCGCAGCGACACCGACTGCTCCTGCGTGGAGCCGATGCGCCGAAAGGTGCGGCTCTCCAGGAACGAGAGGAGCTTGGCCTGCAGCTCCAGCGGCATCGACCCGATCTCGTCCAGCAGCAGCGTCCCGCCGTCCGCCACCTCCACCAGCCCGCGCTTGGTCTGGCGCGCGTCGGTGAAGGCGCCGCGCTCGTAGCCGAAGAGCTCCGCCTCCAGGAGCTGCGCGGGGAGGGCGGCGCAGTTGACCTCCACGAAGCGGCGTGCCGCCTGCCCACTGGCGCCGTGGATGGCGCGCGCCACCAGGTTCTTTCCCGTGCCGCTCTCGCCCAGCAGGAGCGCGGAGACCTGGGCGACGGACGCCACCTGGTCCACGAAGTTCCTCACCTCCTGCACCAGCGGGTGCGAGCCGACGATGCCGTGGCGGTCGAACTTGGCCGCCGTCACCGAGGTGAGCAGCTCCTGCGCGGGCACCTGCTCCAGCGCCCGCCGTATGCGCGTCTCCAGCGCCTTGGGCTCGATCGGCTTGGTGACGAAGTCCGTGGCGCCGGCCTGCAGCGCCGTCTCCGCGTCCCCCTCGGTGCCGCGCGCGGTGGCGATGATGACGGGGAGCGACGGCGCGAACTCCCGCACGCGCCGCGTGAAGGCGATCCCGTCCATCGAGGGCATCACCAGGTCGCACACCACCGCGTCCGGCGCCTCGGCGCGGATCTCGTCGAGCGCCTCCTCCGGCCGCGTGAACCCCTTGGTGACGAAGCGCCTGCTCCGCTCAAGCTGCGCGGTCACCAGCGCCACCTGGTCGGGGTCGTCGTCGATGATGAAGATGGTGGGATTCATGGGGCGGGACGAAAGTGCGGAAGTGCGTGAGTGCGTTAGTGCGTGGGGGACGGCGGTGCTACGGGTTCTCCTCCCTCCGTTCCCAGCGGTCGGCGTCGCGCACGCGGTACTTGCCGAGGGTGCGCGCCACGGCGTCGTCCAGGTCGATGCCCATCTGGTTCGCGAGGACGACGCACACGAACACCACGTCTCCCAGCTCCAGCGCGACGTCGCCCTCGGGCTCGTCGGCCTTCTTCTTCTTGGGGCCGAAGCGGTGGTTCAGCTCGCGGGCAAGCTCGCCCACCTCCTCGGTGAGGCGGGCCAGGTTCACCAGCGGGGGGAAGTAGCCTTCCTTGAACTGCGAGATGTACTCGTCGACCTGCTGCTGGACTTCGCGGATCTGCATTCGGTGCGGCTCTTCGGCGGGTAGGACCGGCAACCTACGTCCGTTCCCAAACGGAAACAAGGCTCTCGTTCTCCGTTGCAGCCGCCCGCCCGCCGCCGGTACATTGAGGGGGTGCGGAAGGATCCCTCCGTCCGCGCCAATCCGCGTGAAAACGTCACGCGCCACCAACGAGCCCGACGGGAATGAGCCAGCCGCGCGTGGGGATCATCATGGGGAGCCGCTCGGACCGCGAGACGATGCTGGAAGCGGCCCGGGTGCTGGACGAGCTGGGGATCGCCTACGAGATGGAGGTCGTCTCCGCCCACCGCACCCCGGACCGCATGTTCGCGTACGCCGAGGCGGCGGAGGGGCGCGGGCTGGAGGTGATCGTCGCCGGCGCGGGCGGCGCGGCGCACCTGCCCGGGATGACGGCGGCGAAGACGGTGCTTCCCGTGATCGGCGTACCCGTCCTCTCCTCCACGCTCAACGGGGTCGACTCGCTCCTATCCATCGTGCAGATGCCGCGCGGAGTGCCCGTTGCGACGGTGGCGATCGGCAAGGCGGGGGCGGCGAACGCGGGGCTCCTGGCCGCGCGCATCCTGGGCACGCGGGACCCCGAGATCCGCGACCGGCTACGCGCCTTCGCCCAGCGCATGGCCGAGGACGCGCTGCGGGAGCCGGAAGCGTGACGCCGATCCTTCCCGGCTCCACCATCGGCATCGTGGGCGGCGGCCAGCTTGGGCGGATGTTCGCGATGGAGGCGCGGCGGATGGGCTACCGCGTCGTCGTCTGGGACCCCGCCGCCG